>JAAYAO010000287.1 GCA_012719335.1 Propionibacterium sp.
AACGTCGGCAACTTCGCGATGACGATGATCGGTGTCGCGGTGGCCGTGGTGATCGCCCTGGTGCTGACCCTGGTGCTGGGCTTCCCCGACGCCGCCGATGAGGAAACCGCCGCCGATCCGAGCAACCCGGCCCTGGCCGCCCCCGTTTCCGCCCCCGTGGACGCCGATGGCGCCCCGGTGCCGGGCAAGGCCGTGGCCCTGGCCGACATCAACGACAAGGTCTTCGCCTCCGGTGCGATGGGGGCCGGCATGGGCATAGTCCCCAGCAGCGGTGAACTCGTCGCCCCGATCTCCGGCGAGGTGCGCGCCGCGATGCCGCACGCGTACGGCATCAAGTCCGACAACGGCGTGGAGGTGCTCGTCCACATCGGCATCGACACCGTGCAACTGGACGGCAAGGGCTTCACCTCCCACGTCACCCAGGGCCAGCGCGTCCACGCCGGCGAAAAACTGGCCACCGTCGATCTGGCCGAGATCACCGCGTCCGGCTACGACCCCACCACCATCGTGATCGTCACCAACTCGGCCCAGCTGAGCGAGGTACTGCCCGTCACCGACGGCGACCTGACCACCGACACCCCGGCCCTGACGATCAAACTCTGAGAGAGGAACATCCCATGACCGAACTCACATTCCCCGACGGCTTCCTGTGGGGCGGCGCCACCGCCGCCAACCAGTTCGAGGGCGCCTACCTCACCGACGGCAAGGGCCTGTCCATCCAGGACGTGATGCCCCGGGGCATCATGAACCCACCGACCCAGGAACCGACCCCCGACAACCTCAAACACGAGGGCATCGACTTTTACCACCGGTACGCCGAGGACATCGCCCTGTTCGCCGAGATGGGGTTCAAGGTCTTCCGCTTCTCGATCGGGTGGAGCCGGATCTTCCCCAACGGGGACGAGGAAACCCCCAACGAGGAGGGGCTGGCCTTCTACGACCGGGTGCTGGACGAGTGCGAGAAACACGGCATCGAACCGCTGGTCACGATCAGCCACTACGAAACCCCGCTGCATCTGGCCAAGACCTACGACGGGTGGGTGAACCGCGACCTGATCGGCTTCTTCGACCGGTACTGCAAGGTGCTGTTCGAGCGTTACGGCAAGCGGGTCAAGTACTGGCTGACCTTCAACGAGATCAACGCGGTACTGCACGCCCCGCTGATGTCGGGCGGCATCTGGACGCCCAAGGATCAGTTGACCGATCAGGATCTCTACCAGGCCATCCACCACGAGCTGGTCGCCTCGGCCCGCGCCACCAAACTGGCCCACGACATGATGCCGGACGCCCGGGTGGGCTGCATGATCATCGCGATGCCCACCTACCCGCTGACCCCGAACCCTGCCGATGTGTGGCAGGCCCGGCTGGAGGAGCACGACAACTTCGCCTTCGGTGACGTGCACTGTTTCGGCGAGTACCCCGGATACTTCAAGCGGAAGCTGCGAGAACTGGGGGTGGAGCTGGAGATCACCGATCAGGACCGTGAAGACCTGAAACACACCGTCGACTTCGTGTCCTTCAGCTACTACGTCAGCGGGTGCGCGAGCGCCGACCCGACAGTGCCCAAGGGTGAGGGCAACATCATGGGTGGGGTGCCGAACCCGCACCTGGAAGCTTCGGAATGGGGCTGGCAGATCGACCCGATCGGCCTGCGCATCGTGCTCAACGACTACTGGGAACGGTGGCGCAAGCCACTGTTCATCGTGGAGAACGGGCTCGGCGCCAAGGACGAGCTGGTCGAGGTGGACGGCGAACTCACCGTGCTCGACGACTACCGCATCTCCTACCTGAACGACCATCTCGTCCAGGTACGCGAAGCGATCGCCGACGGGGTCGACCTGCT
>JAAYAO010000288.1 GCA_012719335.1 Propionibacterium sp.
CAGCTCGTTGACGAACAGGTCGTCCCCGTCGAGAAAGAAGTCGACCCGGGCCAGGCCCTCGCCGTCGAAGGCCTCGAAAGACCGGCGGGCCAGGTCGCGGGCCCGCTCGAGGACGTCCTCGGGCACCTCGGTGGGCACCCGCAGGGTGACCTGTTCCTCGGGCAGGTACTTGGCGTCGAAGTCGTAGAAGGCCGACTCGGTGTGCATCACGATCTCGCCGACCTTGGTGGTGCGGGCCGGGCCACCGTCGAGGTCACCGAGCACCGCACATTCGATTTCGCGGGCGCCGACGAACCCCTGTTCGACGATCACCTTCGGGTCGAACTCCCGGGCGAACTCGATCGCCGCGTCGAGTTGGTCGGGTTCGGTGACCCGGGTGATACCCATCGAGGAGCCGCCCCGGGCGGGTTTGACGAACACCGGCCAGGTCAACCGGGCCACTTCGGCGCGGATCGCCTCCGGTTCGGTCAGCCAACGGCGCGCCGGCACGGCCACATAGGGGCCGATCGGCAGACCGTGGGCGGCCAGCACCTGCTTCATCAGCACCTTGTCCATCCCGGCGGCCGAGCCGGTGACGCCGGTGCCGACATAGCGCAGGCCGAAGATCTCGAACAGGCCCTGGATGGTGCCGTCCTCGCCGTAGGGGCCGTGGATCAGGGCGAAGGCGACGTCGACGGGTTGCCGGTCGGTGAGCCGGTCACCGGTCAGGGTGGCCACCTCGCAGCCCTCCCCGACCCGCATCAGCACCGCGGTGGGATGGTCGGGCGACACCTCGGGCAAGGTGCGGTCGACGGTGACCAGGCCGGCGATCTGTTCGGCGGTGTACCGGGTCAACTGGCCGTCCCGGGTGATGCCGATGCCGATCACCTCGTACCGATCGGTATCGATGGCGGCCATCACCGAGGCCGCGGTCAGGCAGGACACACCGTGTTCGGCGGTCTCCCCGCCGAACACCAGGGCAACTCGTACGCGTTCGGTCACCCGCGTCACTGTAGCGGCCTTCAGCGCTCGCTTCGCAAGGCTCGCCCCATCGCGAACTCGACCATCGTGGCGGGGGTGACCTGTTCGGTCAGCACGGTGTGCACACCCTGGACGATCGGCATGTCCACCCCGTACTCGTCGGCCAGCGCCTTGACCGAGCCACAGGTGCGCACCCCCTCGGCCACCCCCCGGCTTTCCCGGATCGCCTCGTCGACGGTGTGGCCCCGGCCCAGGTGTTCACCGAAGGTGCGGTTGCGCGACAACGGTGAGGAGCAGGTGGCGATCAGGTCACCCATCCCGGCCAGCCCGGCGAAGGTGAGCGGGTCGGCGCCCATCGCCTCCCCCAACCGGCTGACCTCGGCCAGCCCACGGGTCAGCAGCCAGGCGATCGCATTGTGGCCCGCACCGACGCCCTGCCCCATCCCGATCGCCAGGGCGATCACGTTCTTGGTGGCGCCGGCGATCTCGCAGCCGAGCACGTCGGAGTTGGTGTAGGGACGGAACCAGGCGGTGTGGCAGGCGCGTTGCATCGCCACGGCGTTGTCGTGGTTGCCCGCCGCGATCACCGCGGCGGCGGGTTGGCGTTCGGCGATCTCGCGGGCCAGGTTCGGGCCGGTGAGCACCCCGACCCGATCGGCGGGCAGGCCCGTCACCTCGGTGATCACCCGGCTCATCCGGGCCCGGGTACCCTCCTCGACCCCCTTGGCCAGGTTCAGGATCAGCGCATCACCGAAGTCGACGCCCGCTGCCAGCCAGGCGGTGAGCTGGGCGCGCAGGGCCTGGGCGGGCACCGCGAGCACCACCATCGAGGTGCCGGTCACCGCGGCCGCGGCGTCAGTGGTGGCCGCGATGGTCGGCGGCAGATCCACCCCGGGCAGGTAGGCGCCGTTGCGGTGGGTGTGGTTGATCTCGTCGGCGACGTCGGCGCGGCGGGCCCACAGCCGCACCCGGTGGCCGGCGTCGGCCAACACCAGCGAGAAGGTGGTGCCCCACGAACCGGCGCCCAGAACGGCCACCTCACCGGCGGCTCCGCGACCGATGTGTTCGGCCCAGGTGGGTGCCGGCCAGTTGGCCGGCCAGGCCCCGCTTGTGGGCATCGCCATGACTGCAAACCTCCTCGGGTCAGGGGTCCAGCCTAGGGTGTGGGCCCCGGGTGCGGTGGCACGGTGTGGCACGATCACGCACATGAGTCAGCCCACCAGCACCGCCGTTGTCGCGCTGAAGGAGTTGCGGTTCGCGAAATCGCGGATGGTGAGCCTGCACCCGGCGCTGCGCCAGCAGTGGGTGCTGGCGATGGCCACCGACACGGTGATCGCCCTGGCCCACCGGCTGCCGGTGGTGGTGGTCAGTGACCAGCCCGCGCTGCAGGCGGTGTTGTCCGCAGCGGCCCGTCGGGCCGGATGTGCCCATCCGGTGACGGTGATCGCCGATGCCCGGCCGGGGCTGAACGAGGCCCTGCAGCACGGCGCGGCCCGGGCGCGCGAGCACGGCGCCGACACCGTGCTGGCCGCGGTCGCCGACATCCCGGGGCTGACCCCGGCCGACATCGACGACCTGTTGGCCGCCACCGGTGACGGCCCCGGCAGGTGGGTCGTGCCCGATTCGTCGGGTCGGGGCACCACGATGCTGTTGGCCCGCGGTGTTCCGCTGCACCCGGCCTTCGGGGTCGATTCGGCGGCCCGACACCGCGATGGCGGGGCCGAACCGATCGAGTTGCACCCCAGAGCCCATTGCGATGTCGACACCGTCGATGATCTGCAGCGGTGCCGCGGGTACGGGCTCGGCACGCACACCGCAAGCCTGCTCGCAGCCGACGGGTCACCGGCCGGTTATCAGCCGGTGACCGTTCTCGAGCAGGGCCGGGCCGTCACCGATACCGGGGTTGCCCTGGTCCTGGCCCCCGAAGCCGTCGGTGACCTGTATCGCCTCGCTCCGGGTCAACGCGTCCACGCCGCGGTGGACGGTGACCGGGTGCTCAGCGTGTGGTGGAGTCGACCAGATCGTTGAATGCCGATCCCGGCCGGAACCGGGGGACGTCGACGGGAGGGACCTTCTTGCGTTCGCCGGTTCGTGGGTTTCGCACCACGCGCTCGGGCCGCTCCAATACCTCGAACACTCCGAAGCGAGCAATGCCCACGTGCCCGTGCTGGGCGGTCTGGGTCATGATCTCGTCCAGAACGGTGTCGAGCATTCGAGCGGCCTGGGCCTTGTTGCCATCGAAGTGTTTTGCCAGCTCAGTGACAAATTCGGCCTTGTTCACAGTATCTTCCCTCATTGATTCACCCACAGGCTTATCGCATGTGAAGGTATCGTGTCCCGAGCGACATTCTCAACTGTCGGAAGCAACCTTGATCGGCAGGGTGGCAGGCTTCCAGCTCGGACGGCGCGATTCGTAGGCGCTGATCTTGTCCTCGTGGCGCAGGGTCAGGCCGATGTCGTCCAAGCCCTCCAGCAGGCGCCACTGGGTGTAGTCGTCGATCTGGAAGGTGATCACCCGGCCACCGGCGGTGATCGTGCGCTCCTTCAGGTCGACGGTCAGCTGCAGGGCCGGGTCGGCCTCGGTGGCCTGCCAGAGCTGCTCCACCTCGTCCTGGTCGACCACGGCGATCAACAGGCCGGCCTTGCCGGAGTTCGACCGGAAGATGTCGCCGAAGCGCGAGCCGATGATCACCTTGAAGCCGTAGTTCTGCAGGGCCCACACCGCGTGTTCGCGCGAGGAGCCGGTGCCGAAGTCGGGACCGGCAACCAGAATGGTCGCCCCCTGACGCTCGGGCTGGTTCAACACGAAGTCGGGGTCCTGCCGCCAGGCGGAGAACAGGCCGTCCTCGAAACCGCTCTTGGTGACCCGCTTGAGGTAGACCGCCGGGATGATCTGGTCGGTGTCGACGTTGCTGCGCCGCAGCGGGACGGCGGTGCCGGTGTGCGTGGTGAACTTGTCCATGTCAGTAATCCTCAGTTCAGGTCGGCCGGGGCACTCAGGGTGCCGGTAACTGCGGTGGCGGCGGCAACGGCCGGGGACACCAGGTGGGTGCGGCCACCCTTGCCCTGGCGGCCCTCGAAGTTGCGGTTGCTGGTGGAGGCCGAACGCTCGCCGGGGGCGAGCTGGTCGGGGTTCATGCCCAGGCACATCGAGCAGCCCGCCTCGCGCCATTCGGCACCGGCGGCGGTGAAGATCTTGTCCAGACCCTCGTCCATCGCCTGCAGCCGCACCCGCGCCGAGCCGGGCACGATCAGCATCCGGACGCCGTCGGCGACCTTGCGACCCTCGACGATCGAGGCGGCCAGGCGCAGATCCTCGATCCGGCCGTTGGTGCAGGAGCCGACGAAGACGGTGTCGACCTTGATCTCGCGCAGCGGCTGGCCGACCTCGAGGTCCATGTACTCCAGGGCGCGTTCGGCGGCGGCCCGGTCGACCGGGTCGGTGAAGGAGGCCGGGTCCGGCACGGCGGCGCCCAGCGGGGCGCCCTGACCGGGGTTGGTGCCCCAGGTGACGAACGGGGTGAGCGCCGAGGCGTCGAGAGTGATCTCCTTGTCGAAGACGGCGTCGTCGTCGGTGCGCAGCGAGGTCCAGTATTCGACCGCGGCATCCCAGTCGGCGCCGGTCGGGGCGTGCGGGCGGCCCTGCAGGTAGTCGAAGGTGGTGCGGTCGGGGGCGATCAGACCGGCCTTGGCACCCCATTCGATCGACATGTTGCAGATCGTCATCCGGCCTTCCATCGACATCTTCTCGATGGCCGGGCCGCGGTACTCCACGATGTACCCGGCGCCGCCGCCGGTGCCTTCCTGGGTGATCAGCGCGAGCACCAGGTCCTTGGCGGTGGTGCCCTCGGGCAACTCACCGACCACGTTGACCGCCATCGTCTTCGGCTTGGCCTGCGGCAGGGTCTGGGTGGCCAGGACGTGCTCGACCTCACTGGTGCCGATGCCGAAGGCGATCGCACCGAACGCGCCGTGGGTGGCGGTGTGCGAGTCGCCGCAGACCACGGTCATGCCGGGCTGGGTGATACCCAACTGCGGGCCGATGATGTGCACCACGCCCTGGTCGATGTCGCCCAGGCTGTGGATCCGCACGCCGAACTCCTCGGCGTTGGCACGCAGGGTGTCGACCTGCAGCTTCGAGACCGGGTCGGCGATCGGCTTGTCGATGTCGATGGTCGGGGTGTTGTGGTCCTCGGTGGCCATGGTCAGATCGGTGCGGCGCACCTGCCGGCCGGCCGAGCGCAGCCCGTCGAAGGCCTGCGGGCTGGTGACCTCGTGCACCAGGTGCAGGTCGATGTAAAGCAGGTCCGGTTCGCCTGCGGCGGAGTGCACGACATGGTCGTCCCACACCTTCTCGATCAGCGTCTTGCCCATGGATGACCTTCCGTCCGTTGTCCCGTCAGTCAATCTTCGACTGTTTCGTCGTCCCCGACTTGCGTATCACATGCTGGGACGGCAGTATCAGCTTATGGACAACTCTAGCGGTGTTGGCGTTCTGGACAAAGCGGCCCTGGTACTCAGTGCCCTGGAAACCGGTCCGGCGACGCTGGCCGGCCTGGTGACCTCCACCGGCCTGGCCCGCCCGACCGCCCACCGCTTGGCGGTGGCGCTGGAACACCATCGCCTGGTGTCGCGCGATCTGCAGGGCCGTTTCGTGCTCGGCCCGCGACTGGCCGAGTTGGCCGCGGCCGCCGGTGAGGACCGGCTGCTGGCGACCGCCGGCCCGGTACTCGCCCGATTGCGCGACATCACCGGTGAATCGGCCCAGTTGTTCCGCCGCCAGGGTGACATCCGCATCTGCGTGGCCGCGGCCGAACGGATGTCGGGCCTGCGCGACACCGTCCCGGTCGGCAGCCAACTGACCATGGCCGCCGGGTCGGCCGCCCAGGTGCTGCTGGCCTGGGAGGAGCCCGACCGGATGCAGCGCGGCCTGCGCAACTCCCGCTACTCGGCGGTAGCCCTGGCCGCGGTGCGCCGCCGGGGCTGGGCCCAGTCGGTCGGTGAACGCGAGGCCGGGGTGGCCTCGGTGTCGGCCCCGGTGCGCTCCCCCTCCGGCAAGGTGATCGCCGCGGTCAGCGTCTCCGGCCCGATCGAACGACTCAGCCGCCAACCCGGGCGCCAGCACGCCCCCGCCGTGATCGCCGCCGCCGAACGCCTCAGCGAAGTGCTGCGCCGCAACGCCACCGAGCGGTGAACCCCGCGCCGCTGGCTGGTTGAGCCGGACGCGCTCTCTTCACTCCGGTTGAGCCGGACGCGCTCTCTTCACTCCGGTTGAGCCGGACGACACCCGCCCCCATCACACTGGTTGAGCCGGACGCGCAGCGTCCGCGTCGAAACCGCAAGCATGCGGGGCGCCGAGGACATAATGGTCACGGCGCGCCCCATCCTTGAGGTCTCAGTCATCGACTCCCCGGCCGAAGTCGCGAGGTTTCGACGCGCCCCGTGCCAGCGCGGGGCGGCTCAACCAGCGTGCAGCGGGTCGGCGGCTCGACCAGCGAGGGTGTGATTCTCTCGGCCGACTTTCCGGGCGAAGTCGCGAGGTTTCGACACGCCCCGTGCCAGCACGGGGCGGCTCAACCAGCGTGCAGCGGGTCGGCGGCTCAACCGGCCGTGAGGGGCGTTCAGCCGGCTTTCTGTTCGGTGTCACCCTCTTCGGCGCGGCGCTTCTTGGCGGCCTCCACCGAGGCACGCAGCGCGGCCACCAGGTCGACCACTTCGGATTCGGCCGGGGCGGACTCGCCGGTGGGCAGTTCGACGCCGTCCAGTTTCGCCTCGACCAGCTCCTCCACCGCTTCGCGGTAGGAGTCGGTGTACTGCTCCGGCTCCCAGTCGGCGGCCAGCGCGTCGATGAACTGCTCGGCCATCTGCACCTCGGCGTCCGACACGGTTACCTCGGCCGGCGGCGCGGCGAAGGAGGCATCGCGCAACTCGTCGGGCCACAACATCGTCTGCAGCACCAGAACGTCGTCCTTCACCCGAATCAGGGCGAGGGATTCGCGGGTGCGGATCGCGATCTTGACCACCGCCACCCGTGCCGACGAGGTCATCGCATCGCGCAACAGCACGTAGGGTTTCGCGCCGGGCCCGTCGGCCTCCAGCAGGTAGGTGCGGTCGAAATAGGCCGGGTCGATCTGTTCGGCGTCGACGAAGGCGAGCACGTCCACCGATTTGGCGGTGGGCAGCGGCAGACCGTCCAGATCCTCCTTCGACAGAATCGCCATCCGCCCGTCGGGGGCCTCGTATCCCTTGGCGATGTCGGCGAACTCGACCTCCTCACCGCAGGCGTCGCAGACCCGTTTGTACCGGATCCGGCCCCCGTCGCTCTGGTGCACCTGCCGGAAGCTGATGTCCTCGGCCTCGGTGCCGTTGTACAGCTTCACCGGGATCGTCACCATGCCGAAGGTGATCGCTCCCTTCCACATCGAACGGGGTGCCATCAGTTCATCCCTTCCTCGGCGAGGGCATCCAACTCCCCCGGCACGTACCAGAGCAGATCGAACCCGGTCACCAGGGTGTCGATGGCCGGCTCCTCCCAAGCGTCGGGCCAGGTGCGTCCGGCCACTGCCGCGTGGGCGGCGACCACCGCCTCGGCGGCGGCCGGTTCGTCGGCGAAGATCGACTTCACCGAGCGCCATTGCGGATCGACCAGTTGCACCGCGCCCACCTCGATCGCGGTCTGCTCGGTCATCCCGCGCGGCACGGTGTGGCGGGCCTCCCGGCCGATCGCGAGCACCAGCCGGCGGTCGCCCGGCGCCCACAGCGACAGGGCGGCGGTGGCGGCGTAGTTGAGGGCGGTGAAATCGCCCTCCTCCTCGTCACCGGGGGTCAACCCGTGCGCGTCCAGCATCGGCACGGTGGCGGCGTAGCCGACCAGCCGCGGCGGCAGCCCCCCGTCGCGCCAGGCCTTGGCCAACAGCACGGTGCACGGAACGAAAACCGTCATCGACCCTCCTGGGTGGCGAGCAGTTCGGCGACCGCTTCGGGGACGCACGCGGCCAGTTGGTCGACATCACCGAGTTGGTCGCGATCGGCGGTGAAGCCGACGAAGATCCGGCCGTGGTACGAGGTGATCCCGATCGCGAGCAGGTGGCCCGGGCTGAGCGGTTGCACCGGGTAGGAGGCGATCAGTTCCGCCCCGGCGGCATACAGCGGACGCTGTGGGCCGGGCGCATTCGAGATCACCACGTCGTGTTGGCGGCGCAGCACCTCACCGGCGACCCGGCCGGCCAGCGCGTGCAGGGTGCCGGGGGCGAACCCGGCGATGTCGATCAGGTCGCGGGCCCGCACGGTGCGTCCGGTGTCGGTGTGTGCCCGGGTGCCGTAGGCGACCTGGTGCAGCCGCATCAGCGGGTCGGCCTCACCCAACGGCAGGGTCATCAGGTGGGGGGCGACCCGGCTGCCCAGGGAGGTGGGTTGGCCGTCCATGTCGGGCACGCTCATCGGCACCATCGCGACCAGGTCGCGGCGGCGTTCGTCCCCGCGCCCGGTCAGCCACAGCCGCAGCGCGCCGGTGAGCACGGTCAGCACGATGTCGTTGACGGTGACCTGGTGGGCTTCGTGCAGGGCGCGGACCTGTTCCAGATCGATCTCGGCCGAGGCGACCCGGCGTTGCGAACTGACCCACCCGGCGATCGGCGAATCGACCGGGGCCCGTCCGCCGCGCAGCAGGTTGCCGGCGACCTCCGACAGCAGGCTGCCCACTCCCCCGACCGCTTCACCGACGTTGACCGCCAGGCCGATCGCCTCGGTGGCTTGTCGCCGTACCGTGTCGACGGTGCTGCGCGGGTCGACGAAGGCCTCGACGACCGCGTCGATCAGCAACTGGCCCGCGGACGGTTCGTGCTCGGGGGTCCATTCGCCACCGATCAACGGTTCCACATCGGGTACGTCGTCGAGCAGCACCTGACACAGGTCGACGTCGTCGACGCCGTTGACCAGGGCCAGGTGGGTTTTGGTGACCAGGGCGAAGCGTTGCCGGTCGGGGTTCGGGCTCTGCAGGCCCTCGACCAGGTAGGCCTCCCACAGCGGACGGTCGTGGTCGAGTTTGCGGGCCACCACCCGGCCGGCGAACTCCCGGAGTTGTTGTTCGGTGCCGGGCCGGGGCAGGGCCGAGCGGCGGACGTGGAAGCTGAGGTCGAAGTCCTCGTCGTCGACCCACACCGGTGCGGCGACCGAGGCGGGGACGGTGCGCACGAGTTTGCGGTACCGGGGCACGTAGGCGAGCCGGTCGGCGATCAGGTCGACCACCCGGTCCATGGCGAAGTCGTGGTCGGCCTCGAACACGTCCAGGGAGGCGGCGTGGGCCGGGGTGTGCTGGGAGTCTGCTGCCAGCAACGAGATCTCGCGAGCGCTCAGGCGGTCGGGCATGGGGAACAGGCTACCTTGTCCACAGATTTCGGAGTTGTCCACAGGTTGACCGGTCGCCGAGGATGGTCCCCGGGGTCGGGTCGGTCACGGTGGAGCCATGACCTTGCTGACCCGCCCCGCCCCCGACTATCGACCCGCCCCGGCGCCGGTTCCCGGCCTGCCGGCACCCAGCAACCAGCCGATGCTGGATCTGCTGCCGGCTCCGGGCGCCCCGGCCCCCGATGCACCGCCGCCCGACGCGACCGGCCCCGCCACGCTCGACCCGGCGCTGCACCTGGCCCGTGGGGTCAGTCATGCGATCGTCGAGGTGTTGGCCGGGCGACGGCCGGCCGGCCAACTGGAACGGTGGGCCACCCACCCGGTGATCGCGCAACTGCACGTGGTTGCCCGGCGTCGCCGCCGCCGTCCGGTGCGGGTGGCCACGGTGCGGTTGCAGCGTCCCGCCCCGGGGGTGCTGGAGGTGAGCGTGCGGGTGGAGCACGACCGGGGCCGGTCGGGCGCGATCGCCCTGCAACTGGTGCGGCGCGATCAGCGGTGGTTGTGCAGTGCGGTGCAGATGGGGCCCGAGTTGAGCCTCATCGACCGTGGCACATCTTGAACTTCTTGCCCGATCCGCACGGGCACGGTTGGTTGCGGCCGACCCCGGCGTAGGGGTCGGTGTCGGCCTTGCTCTTCGCCTTCGGCTTGCCCCCGCCGCTGGTGGTGGCGGAGCCGTCCTCGCCCGGGGCCGAATAGGCCAGCGGACGTTGCTGAGCCTCCAGTCCCTTGGCCTTCAGCGTCGGTTTCGGTGTGGCCGCGGGTGCGGCAACCGCCGCGTCGACCTTCTCCCGGCCGGCCGGGGCCGTCCCATCGCCGTTGGTGGCGTCCTTCGCCGCCGGTTGCGCAGCGGCGGCACCGGCTCCCCCGCCGGCCGCGGCGATCAGGGCCGACAGCCCGGCGGCGTCCAGGGGCTTGCCGTCCCCGTCCACCGCGACCTGCACCTGCTGGGCCGGGGTCGGTTCGACCTGCACCTCGAGGTTGAACAGGTAGCCGACAACTTCTTCGCTGAGCGCGGCCATCATCGCGTTGAACATGTCGCCGCCCTCGCGCTGGTACTCCACCAAGGGGTCGCGCTGAGCCATCGCGCGCAGGCCGATGCCCTCGCGCAGGTAGTCCATCTCGTAGAGGTGTTCGCGCCACTTGCGGTCCAGCACCGTCAACAGCACCCGGCGCTCCAGTTCGCGCATGTTCTCCGCGCCCAGTTCGGCCTCGCGGGCGTCGTAGGCGGCGATCGCGTCGGCCTGGAATTCCTCGATGAGTTCCTCGGGACGCACATCGGCATCCTCGAACTCGGCGCGTTTCAGGCCGACCGGGTACAGGGTGGCCATCTCGGTCCACAGGGTTTCGAGCTCCCAGTCCTCGCTGAAGCCCTGGGTGTGGGTGCGCACCACCCCGGCCACCGTCGATTCGACGGCTTGGCGCATCTGGGCCTCGACGTCGGCGCCCTCGAGCACCTTGCGGCGGTCACTGTAGATCGCGTGCCGCTGCCGGTTCATCACATCGTCGTACTTGAGGATGTTCTTGCGGATCTCGAAGTTCTGCGACTCGACCTGCTTCTGGGCGTTCTGAATCGCCTTCGACAGCGACTTGTCCTCCAGCGGCTGGTCGTCGGGCACCCGGAAGGTGCGCAGCGCCCATTCGATCACCTCGGGGCGGAACCGGCGCAGCAGGTCGTCGCCGAGCGACAGGTAGAAGCGGCTCTCGCCCGGGTCGCCCTGACGTCCCGAACGACCGCGCAACTGGTTGTCGATGCGTCGGGAGTCGTGACGCTCCGAACCGATCACGTACAGCCCGCCGAGGTCGACGACCTCCTCGTGTTCGACCGAGGTCTGTTCCTCGAAGGCCGCCAGGGTGTCGGGCCAGGCCGCCTCGTAGGTCTCCGGATCCTCCAACGGATCCAGACCCGATTCGCGCAACTTCTGGTGGGCCAGGTGTTCGGCGTTGCCGCCGAGGATGATGTCGGTACCACGACCGGCCATGTTGGTGGCCACCGTGACCGCGCCCTTGCGTCCGGCCAGGGCGACGATGTCGGCCTCCGAGGCGTGGTGCTTGGCATTCAGCACGTGGTGCGGCACCCCGGTGCGCTTCAGCATCGCCGACAGCACCTCGGACTTGGCCACCGAGGCGGTACCGATCAGCACCGGCTGCCCCTTCTCGTGGCGCTCCTTGACGTCGGCCACCACCGCGTCGAACTTGGCTTCCTCGGTGCGGAAGATCAGGTCACCGAGGTCCTTGCGCACCATCGGCCGGTTGGTCGGGATCTGCACCACCGACAGGCCGTAGATCTTCTGGAACTCCGATTCCTCGGTCTTGGCCGTACCGGTCATCCCGCCGAGCTTGTCGTACATCCGGAAGTA
>JAAYAO010000289.1 GCA_012719335.1 Propionibacterium sp.
AGGTCGGCACCCATGTGTACTTGGTTTCCCGGATCAGTTGGTAATCCAGTGCCCGCGACACGATGGCGGCCACCCAGTCGGCGAACTGGATGTTGGAGCTGAGCTCACTGTCGATGTGCATCGGTGGCTCGACGATGCGCCGCATCTCCGCATGCTCGGCGGATCTGGCGAAAATGTGGGCATACATCCGGGGCAGTCTGGTCGCCCGGTCCTTCTCATTGATCTGATCGATCATGACCAGGACGTTCTGCTCCCGATGGGCTGCATGTCGCGCCAAGCGGTTGAGCGACTCACGCATGGCCTGTTCTTCGCGTGCGGCAACGTTCAGGTGCGTTTGCTTGGGTGTGCCGCGGGGTTTCTCGTCCGCGTAATAGAAGAGGTGGCCATTACGTTCCCTCAAACTCTTCACCAAGCCGCCCATGACGCGCAGGTATTGGGGGAACTCTTCCGGGGTCCTGCTCCTGAACATGGCGGCACCCTTGCGTTCCCAACGCTCCGGGTGGTCGGAACGTGCCATCTCGGTTCGGAACAATTCACGTTTGCGCGAAGTGAAGAGCGCACCGAAATCTCGCGCTTCGGTTTCGGGCACCACGAAACCGGCGTACCCGAATGCCGGGCTGGTGTTGAAGCGGGGGTGGTCGGGAGACACGAAGGCTCCTGGTTCACCGATCTCATCGATATAGGCCAGGAGCATGCGATTCACTATGCCGCAAAGCACGGAGGCCCACGCAATGCGTGGACCTCCGGAGTTGGTGCTTGGAGAACTATTTCATCTCTAGCTTCCTTTACCACCATAGCGCGCGTGTCAATGGAGCACTGTCGGGGCGACAGGACTCGAACCTGCGATCTCCTGCTCCCAAAGCAGGCGCGCTAGCCACTACGCTACGCCCCGGTGTCCCGGACGGGACCGGCCCAGCATACAGCCGAAACGTGTGTCTCGCCCGATCGTTGGAAGTCGCGGCAAGGATCATGCGGTGTCTTCCCGGCCGGGAGGGGGTGCCGCGGCCTCGATGCGGTGCACCGCGCAGGAGATCGTCGCGGTGAGATCCAGTCCGTAGGTCGGGCCGGCGCCGGTGCGGTACTGGTCCAGGTGTCCGATGGCGCGGTCCAGCAGACGCAGGGCCCCGACCCGGTTGCCGCGCGCCGCATGGGTCAGCGCCACACACAACTGGGCCAAGCCCTGCCACAACTCGCGTTCGGAGGCGGGGGCGGCTTTCCACCGGGCCTCGAGCACTTCGTGCGCCGAGAACGGCCGACCCCGTTCCAGCAGGTCGCGGGCCATCGCCAGGGTTTCGGCCGGGGGCAGCGGTTCCTCGGGCACCGGATCGACCCCGGCGGCACCGTAGGGCAGCGGACGGCCCAGCTCGTCGCGGGGACGCGCCTGGCGGGGGCGTCCGGCATCGTCGCGGTCACGGGTCACGTGCGCTGCTCCTCCTTCGGCCGGCTGCTCGGGCGCCCAGTGTACGAATCGCCCCCGAGCCCACGCGGTGAGCCGGCCACCGGGGCGTCCGATCCGCCGATCGTGCGGAGTTGGTGCCGGATTACCGCCTCGGGTTAGGATGGCCGCTGCGTTGGACTGGGCCGAGGCTCAACCGCGCCCACACATTCGATCGTTCAGGAGTCATCCCTTGCCCACCACCGTCGAACAGCTCAGCCCCACGCGGGTCAAGATCACCGTCGAGGTGCCCTTCGCCGACCTGAAGCCCAACCTGGACAAGGCCTACCGCGAGATCGCCCAACAGATCAACATCCCCGGATTCCGCAAGGGCAAGGTGCCGCCGCCGGTCATCGACCAGCGCTTCGGCCGTGGTGTGGTGCTGCAGGAAGCCATCAACGACGCGCTGCCCGAGCTTTACGGCAAGGCCGTGGACGAGAACGACCTCAAGCCGCTGGGTCAGCCCGAGGTGGACATCACCAAGCTGGAGGACGGCGAACTCGTCGAGTTCACCGCCGAGGTGGACGTCCGTCCCGAGGTGAAGCTGCCCGACCTGGGCAAGATCAAGGTCGAGGTGCCCACCGTCGAGGTGTCCGACAGCGACCTCGAGGAGCAGATCGACGTGCTGCGCCAGCGGTTCGCCACCCTCAACGATGTCGACCGCGCCGCCGCCGACGGCGACGTGGTGACCATCGACCTGAAGGCCACCAAGGATGGCGAGGACCTCGACGACGCCGAGGCCGAGGGCCTGACCTACCGGGTCGGCGCCGGCGGCATGCTCGACGGGCTGGACGAGGCCCTGACCGGCCTGAGCGCCGGTGAGTCGAACGACTTCTCCTCGACCCTGGTCGGCGGGCCCGACATGGGCACCGAGGCCGACATCCACGTCACCGTCACCAAGGTGCAGGAGCAGGAGCTGCCCGAACTGGACGACGAGTTCGCCCAGATGGTCTCGGAGTTCGACACCGTCGAGGAGATGACCGCCGACCTGCGCACCGGCCTGGAGCGCAACGCCCGCCTGGAGCAGGCCGCCAAGGCCCGCGACCTGGTGCTGGAGAAGATCCTCGAGGAAGCCCCGATCGAGCTGCCCGAGAAGCTGCTCGCCGACGAGGTCGAGACCCGCAACAACCAGATCGACCAGCAGCTCGCCGCCGCCGGCACCACCCTGGCGAAGTACCTCGAGGCCTCAGACGAGGAAGCCGAGACCGAGGAGGAGTTCCGCGCCGATGTGGCCGAGCGGGCCACCCAGGCGCTGCAGGCCCAGATCCTGCTCGACCACGTCGCCGACGAGCAGGAAGTGGGGGTGGAGCAGGAGGACCTGACCGCCCACATCTTCCGCAAGGCCCAGCAGGCCGGCACCACGCCGGAGCAGGAAATGCAGCACATGATGGAGCACAACCACCTGCCCGAGTGGATGGGTGAGATCCGTCGTGGCAAGGCGCTGGCCTGGGTGGTGGAGCAGGCCACCGTCACCGATTCCGACGGCAACGAGATCGACCTCGCCAACCTGCGTGGCGACGGCAGCATCGCCGATCCGGAGGAAGAGGCCGCCGAGGCCGAAGCCGCCGCCGAGGAAGAGGCCTCCGGCAAGGAGTGACCGCACCCGATTCACCTGAACGGCCGTTCCCCGGGGGGCGGCCGTTCGGCATTTCCGGGGGAGCTGCGGGCTCCGATGACTGAAGTCTGCAGGAATCCGGGCGTTCAGCCCGGTTTGTGGCGTCGGCCTGCCGAATCCGCGTAGGTTTCAGTCACCGCTACAGCGCGTGACGGGGCCGAGGTACCGGCTGCGCCGACAGCGAACACGCGGGCCGGACTGTTCGGATTGTCGGTACGGGGCAGTAAGTTCGTAGCCGTGAACAGTTCAGTACCCGCTCTGCCCCGTGCCGCGGCCACCCCGACCGGAGTCGGCATGACCGACAACGTGTACCAGGCGCTGCTGGCCAACCGCATCATCTTCCTGGGTTCGGAGGTGCGCGACGAGAACGCCAACGCCATCTGCGCCCAGATGTTGTTGTTGAACGCCGAGGATCCGCACAAGGACATCTACCTCTACATCAATTCCCCGGGCGGCTCGGTCGACTCCGGCATGGCCATCTTCGACACCATGCAGTGGATCAGCAACGACGTCGCCACCGTGGCGATGGGTCTGGCCGCGTCGATGGGGCAGTTCCTGTTGAGCGCCGGCACCAAGGGCAAGCGCTTCGCCCTGCCGCACAGCCGGATCATGATGCATCAGCCCTCGGGCGGTCTGGGTGGTACTGCCTCCGACATCCGGATTCAGGCCGAACAGTCGCTGCACATCAAGAAGACGATGGCCTCGCTGATCGCCGAGCACACCGGGCAGACGCTCGAACAGATCGAGGCCGACTCCGACCGCGACCGGTGGTTCACCGCCGAGCAGGCCCTGGAGTACGGCTTCATCGACCACGTCTACGAACGGGCCGCGCAGATCACCTCCGACGCCCCGAACCAGTGAGGCAGATACCCATGATCAACACCAATCCCTCGTTCCTGCCCGCTGCCGGCCCCGACCGGAACCCGGCCCACCCGCCGCTGTCGCCGGAGATGAACTACTACATCCCGCAATGGGAGGAGCGCACCTCCTACGGCGTGCGCCGGGTCGACCCCTACACCAAGCTGTTCGAAGACCGGATCATCTTCCTCGGCACCCCGATCACCGACGAGATCGCCAACGCGGTGATGGCCCAGTTGCTGTGCCTGCAGTCGATGGACGCCGAGCGCCAGATCAGCATCTACATCAACTCCCCGGGCGGATCGTTCAACGCGCTGACCGCGATCTACGACACGATGCGCTACATCAAGCCCGACGTGCAGACCGTCTGCCTCGGCCAGGCCG
>JAAYAO010000031.1 GCA_012719335.1 Propionibacterium sp.
AGCGGCACCCCGGCCCGGTTGTAGTCCAGCAGCGAATGCGAGGCGCCGTGAATCCGGCCGGTGCTGCCCCCGACGTGCAGCGACTTGCCGGTGTCCTCCTCCATGTGGGCCCGCTCGACCTCGATGCGGAAGGTTTCGCCGTCGACCTCGACGTCGACGTGGCCGTCGAAGGCGATCGGCTCGTCGTACTGACTGACCTGATAGTTCTTCGGCATGTCGGGGTAGAAGTAGTTCTTCCGCGCGAACCGGCACCATTCGGCGATCTCGCAGTTCAGTGCCAGCCCGATCCGGATCGCCGATTCGATCGCCTTGCCGTTCACCATCGGCATCGCCCCGGGCAGTGCCAGGCACACCGGGCACACCTGGGTGTTCGGTTCGGCTCCGAAGTCGGTGGCGCAGCCGCAGAACATCTTGGACGCGGTGTTCAGTTCGACGTGTACCTCCAGACCCATCACCGGGTCGAAGCGGGCCACCGCGTCGTCGTAGTCCACCAATGCGGTCATCGGGACCCTCCTGCCGGGTAGTTCGCAATCTGCTCCATCAACACACCGACCTCACGCTCCAGCGCAGCGCCGACCCGGTAGAGGCGGTCGTCGGCGCGGGCCGGGGCAACCACCTGCACCCCGACGGGCAAGCCGTCGTCGGCCGACAGGCCGGCCGGGAAGGACGCCGAGGCGTTGCCGGCGAGGTTGGACGGGGTGGTGCACAGGTCGTTCATGTACATCGCCATCGGATCATCGACCCGCTCCCCCAGCTTGAAGGCGGTGGTGGGGGTGGTCGGCGAGATCAGCACGTCGACCCGGTCGAAGGCGGCGTCGAAGTCGCGTTGCACCAGGGTGCGCACCTTCTGGGCCGACCCGTAGAACTCGTCGAAGTAGCCGGCCGACAGCGCATAGGTGCCCAGGATGATCCGGCGCTTCACCTCCGCGCCGAAGCCCGCCTCACGGGTCAGTTGCATGACTTCCTCGGTGGAACGCACCCCGTCGTCACCGATCCGCAGGCCGTACCGCATCGCGTCGAAGCGGGCCAGGTTCGAGGAGGCCTCGCTGGGCAGGATCAGGTAGTAGGCGCCCAGGGAGTACTCGAAGTGCGGGCAGGACACCTCGATCACCTCCGCACCCAGGCCGGTGAGCAGCTCGACGGTGCGGTCGAAGACCTCGATCACCCCGGGGGCGTAGCCCTCGCCGCGCAGTTCGCGCACCACGCCGATCTTCATCCCGGCGATGTCGCCGCTGCGGGCGGCGGCCACCACGTCGGGCACCGGGTCGGTCAGGCTGGTGGCATCCATCGGGTCGTGCCCGCCGATCACCTGATGCAGCAGGGCGGTGTCCAGCACGGTGCGGGCGCAGGGGCCGGGCTGATCCAGCGAGGAGGCGAGCGCGATCTGCCCGTAGCGGGAGGTGCCGCCGTAGGTCGGCTTCACCCCCACGGTGCCGGTGAAGGCGGCCGGTTGACGGATCGAACCACCGGTGTCGCTGCCCATCGCCAGGGGCGCCTCGAAGGCGGCCAGCGCGGCGGACGACCCGCCGCCGGACCCCCCGGGGATCCGGTCGGGGTCCCACGGGTTGCGGGTCGGGCCGAAGGCGGAGTTCTCGGTGGACGAGCCCATCGCGAACTCGTCCATGTTCGTCTTGCCCACGATCACGATGCCGGCGTCCTGGATTCGGCGGGTGACGGTCGCCGAGTACGGCGGAATCCACCCCTCCAGCATCTTCGACCCGGCGGTGGTGGGCACGCCCTGCTGGGTGAACACGTCCTTCAGTGCCAGCGGCACCCCGGCCAGCGGGCCGAGGTCCTCCCCGGCCGCGCGACGCTCGTCGACCCGACCGGCGGCGGCCAGCGCACCCTCGGTGTCAACGTGCAGGAAGGCGTTGATCTCGCCGTCGACGGCTTCGATCCGGTCCAGGTGGGCCCGGGTGACCTCCACGGCGCTGAGCTCACCGGCCGCGATGCGGGCGGCCAGATCGGCGGCGCTGGCGGTGATGATCTCGTTGCTCATCAGGCCTCCTCGTCCAGGATCCGGGGCACCCGGAAGCGCGATTCCTCGGCCGCGGGGGCCTGGGAGAGCACCACGTCCACCGGCAGGGAGGGACGCACCTCGTCCTCGCGGAAGACATTGCTCAACGGCAACGGGTGCGAGGTCGGCGGCACATCGGCGGTGGCGACCTCCGACACGCGGGCCACGGACTGCAGGATCACATCCAATTGCCCCGCCAGCAGGGTCAGTTCGTCCGGACTCAGTTCGATTCGCGCGAGGTGGCCCAACTTGGCCACCTCCTGCTCGCTCAATGCCACGTGCTCTCTCCTCTACGCCGATACGGCCAGCCGTCATCCTAACGGCCCTTAACGCGCGCGTTACACGCGTGACACGGGGGTGGAAATATCGCCGCGCACAATGAGGGGGTGTTCCTGATGCGAGTGATCCTTCCCGACCGACCCGGTTCGCTGGGTGCGGTGGCAACCGCGCTCGGTGCCACCGGTGCCGACATCCATGCGGTGCAGATCGTGCAGCACACCGACAATCTGGCGGTGGACGACTTTCTGGTCGCCCTGCCGGCCGGAGTGCTGCCCGATGAGCTGATCAGCGCCTGCCACCAACTGGACGAGGTCGAGGTGTTGTGGATCTCGCGCACCCCGGCGGGTTCGTTGGTGACCGATGTCGAGGTGTTGGAACGGATGCTCGCCGAGCCGGGCCGGGCGGTGGAGGTGCTCGTACAGGCCGCGCCACGGCTGCTGTACGCCTCCTGGGCGATGGTGGTGACCACAGCGGGCGAGGTTCTGGCCGCCGGGCCGAGTGCCCCCGAACCGGCGACGGCGGTACTGACCGCGGTGGGGGTTCCGGACGAACCGAGCCAGGTGGATCTGCCCGGTGAGTGGTTGCCCGGGTGGCCGGAGACGACCGTGGCGGTGGTGCCGGTGCCGGGTGAACCCGATCATCTGGTGTTGGTGGGACGCCCCGGTGGCCCGAACTTCTTCGGCTCGGAATTGGCCCGGTTGCGGCACCTGGCCGGGGTGGTGCAGCCGACGGTCAGTACAGATCGAACCAGAGAAACTTCGACCCTGTGAGCACCGCGTAGAGGTACCAGCCCATCAGGGTGACCACGATCAGGCCGACCACGAAACCCAACCAGACCAGCACCCGGGCCCGGCGCTTGGCGCGGTACGCCGGCACCTCCAGGGGGCCCCATTCACCCAGCCGCGGTTTCACCCGGGGTGGCGTGGAGCCGTGCAGGTTGTTGTTGGTGAAGATCGGCACGTCGGTGAGTCTACGCGGGACGGGGCCGGTCAGCGGGCACGTTCGCGGTCGCGGCTGCGCTTGTTGCGGTGCGCCAGGGCACGTTGGGCCTCGCGGTTGGCGTCCCGGGCCGCGATCGTCTGGCGCTTGTCGTATTCCTTCTTACCGGTGGCGACCGCGATCTCGACCTTGGCGAAACCGTCGTTGAAGTACACCGCCAACGGCACCAGGGTGGAGCCGGTCTTGGCCAGTTCCCGCTCCAACCGGTCGATCTCGCGGCGATGCAACAACAGTTTGCGGTTGCGCCGGGCCGAATGGTTGGTCCAGGAGCCCTGGGAGTACTCGGGGATGTTGGCCTGTCGCAGCCACACCTCCCCCTCGTCGATGGTGGCGAAGGCATCGGCCAGCGAGCACCGACCCTGCCGCAACGACTTCACCTCGGTGCCCGTGAGCACCATCCCCGCCTCGTAGGTGTCGTGGATGTGATAGTCGTGGCGCGCCTTCTTGTTCTGCGCGACCATCTTGCGGCCCTTCTCCTTAACCATGGGGGCCATCTTCGCACCTGCGGCGAAATCCTGCCGAGATTTCGGCCCGTACAACGCAACGTGCCCACCGCTTCCCCGACGGTGGGCACGTGCGCGTTGTCCGGTATCAGTACAACGACAGGGGGTTGACCAGCTTGCCGTTCACCCAGGTCATGTAGTGCAGGTGGCAGCCGGTGGAGTACCCGGTGTTGCCCACGTAGCCGATCACCTGACCCTTGCTGACCCGGGTGCCGACGCCAACGGCGTAGCGCGACAGGTGGTTGTACGAGGTGGTCAGGTACTTGCCGTTCACCTTGCCGTGGTCGATCTGCAAGCGGTTGCCGTAGCCGGCGTTGTAGTAGCGCTCGGTGACCCGGCCGGCGGCCGCGGCCCGGATCGGGGTGCCGCAGGCGGCGCCGTAGTCGGTGCCGTCGTGCAGCTTCCAGACCCCCGTCACCGGGTGCAGGCGCATCCCGTACTTCGAGGTGATCGGCCCCGAGACGGGGCGAACCAGGCCGGACGAGCCGGAGCTCGAACTGCTCGCGGAGGCCGAGCGGGAGGTGGACCGGCTGGCCGAGGCCTTGCGGGGTGCGGGCGCGGACTTGCTCGCCCGCTGCTGGGCTTCGGCCTGCCGGGCCTTGGCCGCCCGCTCGCGGGCCGCGGCTTCCCGGGCGCGCTTCTCGGCGGCCTG
>JAAYAO010000290.1 GCA_012719335.1 Propionibacterium sp.
GTCGAGCCAGAACTCCTCGGTGGCCGCGATCGCCCGGTCGATGTCCACCGCGGCCGGCACGTCCCGATAGGACTTGCCCCAACTGAGCGTCCAATCGAGCTGGTCGCCCTCGGTGAGTTCGAACTCGCCGAACAGATCCCGGCCGATCTCACCGGAAGCCGCCAACGGGTGATCGGCATCGCCGTTGCCGTTGGACTGCACCTCCAACAGTGGGCCGCGCAGCACCAACTTCTCGGGGCCGGCGATCCCGATGATGCCCGGGTCGCCCTCGGGCATGACACAGCGGCGCAACCACACCGACGAGCGGTTGTAGTCGGGCCGCAACCGCAGGTCGTGACGCACCACCACCCGTCCGCGGGTGCAGGTGACCCGCCGCACCAGGTTCGCGCACTGGTCACCGGTCGGCAGCAGATCGGTGACGATCGCGGTGCCCTCGGGGCCCTCCCAGGTGGTTTCCAGGATGAAGGTGGCGCCGCGATACCGCCACCGGGTCACCTCGGCGTCGGTCACCGAGAGTTGCCAGCGGCCGTCGTCCGGGTCGCCGAGGATCGCCGAGAAGACCGCGGGGGAGTCGAAGTTGGGGAAGCACAACCAGTCGATCGACCCCTGCCGGGACACCAAGGGCCCGGTGTGCAGGTCGGACAGCAGTGCGTACTCCTCCAGGGGTGTGGAGTGAGCTGGGCGGTGGGTGACGTCGTCCGGCATGGTGTCCATCCTCTCCGATGCGCAATCGGGACGGTCGCACGGGTGGGGTCGGGGCCGATGGGTACCGTGGCGGTATGTCGACTCCGAATGCGAACGACCGCACGACGCTGATCCTGCTGGGTGCCGGCGGTGACCTGACCGAGCGGCTGCTGTTGCCGGGCCTGGGGGAGGTGCTCTCGCAACGCCCGGAGGGTGACCTGCGGCTGATCGGGGCCGCCCGCAGTGAACGCGACGACTGGGCCGACATCGTTCGGGATTCGTTGCACGAGGCCGGGATCGATTCGGAGGCGCCGGCCGTCCGGCGTCTGGTGGAGACCACGACCTACTTGCCGACCGATGCCACCGACCCCGACGACCTCGCCGCCCTGCTCGAGGGGGCCACCGGTGACCGGACGATCATCTACTTCGCGCTGTCGCCGGAGATCACCGAGCAGGTGCTGGACGCTCTGGACCGGGTCGACCTGCCCGAGGACACGGTGCTGGCCCTGGAGAAGCCGATCGGCACCGACTTCGCGAGCGCGCGGCGACTGAACCGCAAGGCGGAGCGGCTGGTGGGCTCGGAGCAGGTGTTTCGGGTGGACCACTTCCTGGGCATGGCCGCTGCCCGCGACCTGCTCGGTCTGCGGCTGGCCAACCGGCTGCTGGAACCGGTGCTGAACCGGGAGCATGTCGCCGGCATCGAGGTGATCTTCAACGAATCGATCGGGTTGGAGGGCCGCGCGGAGTTCTACGAGGACACCGGCGCGATCGCCGACATGATCCAATCCCACCTGTTGCAGGTGATGGCGCTGGTGATGGTGCCGCCACCGGCGAACCTGGCCGACGAGGAACTTCCGGCGCTGATCAGCCACCTGTTGGAACAAACCGAACTGGCCGGGCCGGTGGCCGAATCGGTGATCGTGGGTCGCTACACCGCCGGCGAGGTGGACGGCGAACCGATGCCCGGCTACCTGGAGGAGGACGGTACCGACCCCGAGGGACGGGTGGAGACCTGGGCGCGGCTTCGATTGCGGGTTCGGACGTGGGGTTGGGAGGGCGTGCCGGTCACCCTCGAATCGGGCAAGGCCATCGGTGCGCCGCGGCAGGAGGTGCTGGTGCGGTTCCGGCCCACCCCGCACGCCTACCCGCAGTTCGGCGACGTGGGTGCGAACACGTTGCGATTGGCCTTCGAGGACAGTGCGGTGGAGTTGGGGTTGAACGCGGCCGCACCCGACCGGGTCGGGGAGGTCACCCGGTTGGCACTGTCCGGCACGGGAGCCGGGCCCCGGTGGAGCGCCTACGGCTGGGTGATGCACTGGTTGTTGGACAACAATCGGGCGTTCTCGGTGGCCGGGCGGGCCGCGGAGGAGGGCTGGCGGATCGTCCAACCGGCCCTGGATGCGATCGCGGCCGGGCAGATCCCGATTCGGGACTACCCGGCCGGCACGACCGATCCGTTGGGCTGATCAGCCCTTCTTGGCCTTCTTCGCACGCTTGGTGCCCGACAGCAGCAGGGCGAGAGCGATGGCGGCCAGCCAGGAGTCCTTGGCCAGCGCGATCCCGTCCTGGGACGGGCGGATGCCGTCCTCCTCGGTCATCGAGTCATTGCGGAAGTACATGCTGAGCAGGCCGCCGGAGAACGCACCCAGGCCCAGACCTGCGAGCTTGTTCGGAATGAACGGGAGCAGCAGCGCGGTGCCCAGGGCGATTTCACCGTAGGAGAGCAGCTTGGCGAACTGGGTCGGCTCCAACTCGCCCAACTGCGGAATACCCGAGGCGGCCATCTGCTGCATGCCCGCAGCGGCCTCCGGCGGAGTGTTCAGCTTGCCCAACCCCGAGTTGAGGATGAAGGCCCCCGGAATCGCCCGGAGTACGTAGGTGGCGAGCTTGTTCAAACCCATGGTTTCTCTCCTGATCGTCGATGGTGTTGCACACCCAGCCTAGTCGCCGGTGTCGACAAGCCGACCGGGTGCGTGACCGGCCTACTGCGCCAGATGCTCCTCGACGCGCTCGACCTTCGCGGTGAGTTGACCGGTGAAGCCGGGCCGGATGTCGGCCTTGAGCACCAGGGAGACCCGGTTGCCGTACTTGGCGCAGGCTTCGGTGGCGCGGCGCACCACGTCCATGCATTCGTCCCATTCACCCTCGATGGTGGTGAACATCGCGTCGGTGCGGTTGGGCAAGCCCGATTCGCGGACGATGCGGACGGCGTCGGCCACCGCCTCGTGGACGGACTCGTGACCGGCAGGGGCTACGGAGAAGGCAACAAGCATGGGTTCATCGTGTCAGGCGCCCGGCGTCGTCGGGTGGTTGGCCCGACCCACCCGCGAGTCGCACCCGCAGGTTGCCCAGCAAGTGCATGATCAGCGACACCACCAGAAAGGCGATCAGCACGATGCCGACCACCGGCAGCACCGTGCCCCAGGTGGCCGGGGGTCGGGGATCGAGGAAGCTGTAGGGGTACCAGTGCACGATCGCGCCCCGGATCCAGGAATAGGCGAGAAACAGTGCCGGGTAGATGATCCAGGCCAGGGCTCGCAGCAGGCCGGCTCGGACGCGCTGGGTGATCAGCACCCAATCGAGAAACGCGAACCAGGGCGCGAGGCGATGCAGGACGAGGTTCGTCCAGGTGATGTCCCAACTCCACACTTCCTCGGGCGGGGCGACCAGCAGCGCGTACACGATGCCGGTCATCACCAGATAGAAGGCGAGCGCGCCACGCAGGTGATCCCACCAGTGGGGCAGATCTTCGCTACGCCGGACAGCCGACACGATCAGCACCACCGCGAACACCAGGTTCGACTGGATGGTGAACATCGAGAAGAGTTGCACCACGCTGGAGTCGCCGGCCCCGGTGGCCGAGTTGTAGGCGTTGTAGCCGACCGCGGCGAGGGCCACCAGACCCATCAGCAACCGCAGCACCCTGACCCAGGGACGGTCGGGAGCCAGCAGGCGATCGATGCCCCCGTGGGGTGCCGCGGTTGTGCTCATGAGCACACCCTAGGGGTGCTCAGGCCTCCTGCAGCAGCTTCGTGGCCTGGGAGAGTCGCAGTGCCTCGAGTTCGTCCAACTGGGCTCGGGCCCGGTCGTACAGGCGGTTGATCTCGGCCTGATCGATGCGCGGATCGTCCAGTTGGGCGAGCATCGCCCAACCCAGTGACTTGCCGTGCACGGCGATCACCAGCATCTCCATCTCGAGTACGTCGGACAGCGGCGAGCGCTCGGTGAACTCCTTGTTGGGCTTCAACCGCGCGATCTTCTCACCGATCTTGGCGGGAAGGTCCTTCAGGCCGCTCGGCTCGCTGTCGAAGTTGTCCAGGATACGTTGCAGGGCGGCCTGGTCTTCTGCGATCTCGCCCGCGATCCGGGCCACCCGAGTGCGCACCTCGGGGTCGGAGTGGTTCTCGGCGACCCGTTCGAACAGATCGGTGCCGGCGGCCGATCCGGCGTGGTGATCCTTCAGGTAGGTGGTCAGGCACAGGCTCATGGTCGGGCTCCTTTCGTGACGGGAAAGCCCAGCGCAGGTCAACAACTGAGCCATGCATGTCGACCGTACCCGCCGATTCGGCCCGGCCCCGAGGGTCGGGAGCAATACCACCCCGGCGGGTGGGCACCCGACTACTGCAACGACAGTGCCATGGCGTGGACGTCGGGGCGCTCACCCTGCGGGAGCATGACGAACCCGGCCCGAAGGTAGGTGCGGATGGCCGGGGATGGGCTGAGGGCATGTTGCACGCAAGTTGCACGAACAGTGAAACCGCTCCCGACTCGGGAACGTTCCCCGTAGTCAGAAGCGGTTTCAATGTGTCGGGCTGACAGGATTTGAACCTGCGACCCCTTGA
>JAAYAO010000291.1 GCA_012719335.1 Propionibacterium sp.
GCACCCGGGCCAGCGCCTCGGCAACGGCCTGCACGTGCTCGCGTCGCGGCCCGCGCAGTCGCCCCAGTTGTCGGGTCAGGCCGGTCATCACGACCTGTTGGACGGTGATCGGAAAGTCCCACATCACGTCCTGCCGTTGCGGCACGTACCCCACCCCGCCGGGGGTGTCGATGTGGCCGGCGGCCACCGGGATCAACCGCATCACCGCCCGGAAGAGGGTGGTCTTACCGGCCCCATTGGGCCCCAGCAGGCCGTGCACACCACCCCGGGCGACCCGTAGGTTCACCTCGCGCAACACCTGCCGTCCACCGAGCAGCACCCGCAGGCCATCGATGTGCAGGGTGTGGTCACTCATCACCGAACACCTCCTGCTCGACCTGTCGGCGCCGGCGCCCCAGCAGCACCCCGGCGCCCGCGGCAACGATCACCACGGTGCCACCGGCCAGCAGCCAGGGCAGCCACTGCCCGGACGGCTCGGACGGCTCGGCCCCCGGCGCGGTACCCGGGGTGGCCTCGGTGGACGGGGTGGGCGGGGCGGACGACTCGCCGGGCAGTTCGGCCGCGAAGGCGCTGTCGGGGTCGGTGGCATCGCCGACCGCGAACCGCAACCAGGCCTGGTCGGTGAACTGCTGCTGATTCAGCCCCTCGGCGGTGATCGCCACCCGCACCAGGTACACCCCCGGCTCGGTGAAGACCCAGTTGGCGTGCGTGTGGGTGTTCAGATCGACCCACACATCGGCCGGGGAGGTGCCGTCGTACAGGGTCTGTGGTGGGGCGAAGTTGCCCGGCTGCAGAAACACGGTCAGCCGTCCGTCACCCTCGACCGTGCGGGCCTCGATGAACTGCAGGGTCACGCCCCGGTCGACCTCGGCGACGACGCGGGGGTCCTGGGTGTTCCAGCCCAGCCACACCACGCCGCTCAGTTCGGTCTGCGGCACCACCCACACGGTGTCCCCGGGCCCGGCACCGGTGAAGGCGTACTCGTCGGAATCGGGCAGGGTCAACTGCGCGGCATCGGAGACGGTGAAGACGGTGTCCTCGGTGTGGCGCCACACCGAGGTGCCACCGTTCAGCGCGGCGGTGTCGTCGCGGGCGAGCAGGGTCCAGGTGTCGTCGACGAACCGGGGGCCCAGGTCGACGTGGCCGGCACCGATCACGGCCCGATCGTCGGCGATCGGTTCGTCGCCCTCGACCCGCTGTTGCAGCGCCGGGTCGTCCGAGCCGAGATCGGGATCGGGGCTCGGGCTGTCGGCGACCGCCGCAACGGGCACCAGTAACACCACCGCGGCCAGGGCCGTGGCACAGAGTCGTCTCATTCGTCATCCTTGAGGTCGTTCTCGCCCAGCGGGGTGCCGCCCAGGCATCGCGCCAACGAGTCGGCGTTGGCACGCATCAGGTCGGGATAGGTCGCGATCCGAGGCGTGAAGGCGTCGCCCCAGATCCGGCACACCCGGGTGCCGGTGTGGTGTGCCGCCTCGACCAGGGCGGTCGAGTGGCGGCTTGCGTTCGGCTCCAGAAACACCGCCGGCAGGCCCAGGTCGTCCAGGGTGCGGCTCAGCCGGCGCCGATCGGCCAACGACGGTTCCTGGGCCGGCGAGGGCGCCACCACGGCGGCGATGCTCAGGCCGTACCGGTGCGCCAGATAGCCGTAGCCGTCGTGGGTGGTGACCAGGTGCCGGTTGTTCCGCGGAATGCTCGCCACCGATCGCGTGACGTATTCGTGCACCTCGTCGAGTTCGGCGATCGCGTCGGCGGCATTGGCCCGGTAACTGCCCGCATGGGCCGGGTCGACGGCGATCAGCTGGTCGCGAATCACCTCGAGGTAGGCCTGGGCATTGCGCACGTCCTGCCACAGGTGGGGGTCGATCTCGCCGTGCACGTGTTTGCCCAGCACCGCCTGCGGCAGTTGGTAGACGTCACGGCCGGGGCGCTCGATGAATCGGTAGGCCGGGTCGGCCGGCACCGGCATCAGCGCCTTCGGTGGCACCGAGATCACCACCCGGTCGAGGTCGACCACCCCCATACCGGGGGCGGCCGAGTTCTGCTCGGTCACCCGGTCGGTGTGAATCTCGAGTCGCCCGGTGTCGAGGTTGACCGTCAGATCGGCGTGCCCCTCGGTGAGCACGACCGGACGGCCCGTACCACCGGGGTCGACGCCCACCGCGACGAGGAGTTCCCCCCGTTGGACGTCGCGGGGCCGGGCGGCCGGGTCGGGGCGGTACTGCGCCCGGAAATGCAGGCGATACAGCCCCGGTTCGGTGAACGCCCAACTCATGTGGGTGTGGGCGTCCAACGGCAGGGACGTCGAGTCCTCGGCGAAATCGCGCCCCGCATCGAAGCCGTCGGCGGAGTTGAACACCGAGTCGGGTCGTCCGAAGGTGCCGGTGACGAACCCGTGGGCGCCGCCGGGGCCGGTCGCGTCGACCATTGCCACCTCGACCGCCGCGGCCCGGGTGGCCCCGGGTTTGCTGCCGGCCACCCGCAACCCCAGCCACACCGTGTCCAGGGAGTGGTTCTCGACCAACGGAATGATCTCGGCCGAATACCCGGAGGCTTCCTCGGCCAACGCGATATGGCGGGCACCGTCGGGCAGGTTGGCGTCGATGGCCCGGATCAGGGATTGCTCCTCGAGCATCAGGTAGTTCGAGAAGGCCAGCCGGGCATGCACGATGTCGCGCACATCACGCAGGGTCGGTTCGTAACTGTGCGGGTCGGCCCCCGGCGGCACCAACCCGACCACGTGGACGTGATCGCCGGCCACCCGTCGGGTCAGGTCCGCCACGATTCCGGTGGTGGCGACCACGGTGACCCGCTCGTCGGTGGCCGCGGGGGTGCTGCGGCCGGGCAGCACGATGGTGGCGGCCAGCGCCAGGCCGACCGCCACCACCTTCATCGGTGCTCGACTCACGCGCCGACCCGACGCAGGCCGGCCGCCCCGAGGGCGACGACGACCAGGGCCGCCAGTGCCGCACCGGCACCACCGGCTGCTTCGCCACCGGTCATGGCGCCGGTATCGGCGCCCGTCCGGGGCAGCCCGGTCGGCGGAGTGCAGGGCCGGCCATCGGGGTATTGCCACTTCGTCTCGGTGACCATCTGCTTGCCGTCGACGGTGGTGATCTTCGGCGCGGCGCCCGCGGGAGCGCCCTCCCCACCGGTCGAACCGGGGGTGTGGGTGAACCACGTTTCGCCGACGATCTGCCCCAGGCTGCCCGAGGTGAACACGCCCACCTTGCCCGGCCCGGTTGCCGACTCGAGGGTGAAGGTCACCTCTCCGGTGCTGCCGGCCAGCAGCGACTCGTGCTGCGTGTTGGCACCCAGCCACGGCACGCCGTCGACCTGTGCCGAGGCGATCATCCACAGCGGTTCGCCCGGTGCGGCCAGGAACTCCAGACCCGCCGGGGCCTTGGTTTCGGCCGCGTCGCCCAGGGCGAAGGTGAGCGAGTTGGGCTCGACCCACGTCGCGGGTGCCTGCCGGTCGTCCTTGATCTTGGCCACCAGTTTGCGGTCCACGATCTGCGCACCGAAGTCGAAGTGTCCGTTGTTCACCCCGGAAGCTCCCGGCCCGACCTGGAAGGTCAGGGTGCCGGTGGCCGACAGGGGTTCACCCGACTTCGACTTCGTCGTCTGCCGCACGGTCAGCGTGTAGGTGCCCGGCTTGGTGAAGACCCAGTTCGGGTGGACGTGGGTGTTGGCGGGCACGGTGTGGCTGCCCCCGGTGGTTCCGGCGCTCGGCGCCGCGCCCTGCTCGGGTGCCGTACCCGGGCCGGTGGTGTCCCGGGGTTGTCCGCCGCCGGCGGCCTTGATCTCCTCGGGCGTGGCCGGACGCTGCACCTCGACCGGTTTGCACTGCGGGGCCGGCTGCGGGGTCGGGGTGGCCGGCACGCCGAGGGCCGGCGGAACCGGTGCCGCCGGGGCCGGTGCGGGGTCGGTCGAGGGGCTCGGCTCAGGGGTGGGATCGGTCGAGGGGCTCGGCTGCGGGCTGGGATCGGTCGAGGGATCGGGCTGCGGGGCCGGATCGGGCTCCGGTTCGGGGTCCGGCACGGGATCCGGTTCCGGTTCGGGGTCCGGCACGGGATCCGGCTCCGGTTCGGGGTCGGGGATGGGATCCGGCTCCGGTTCGGCAACCGGCTCATATCCCTTGCCGCGGAACTCATCGCCCACCGTGAAGGTGTAGGTGGCCGCGTTGCTGTGCACCTCCCGGCCGTCCTTCACCCCCGTCGCGTACCGGGTGATCGTGTACACGCCCGGTTGGGCGAAGACCCAGTTCGCGTGGGTGTGGGCCGGAAAGCTCTGGTTGCGCACGGCGCCGGCGGTGAGTTGGGTGGCCCCGCCCTCC
>JAAYAO010000292.1 GCA_012719335.1 Propionibacterium sp.
GCCCCCGGCTTCGCCCTGCTCGGCGAAGAGGGGGAGGCCCGCCGGATCGTCCTCGAACTCAAGGTCGTCGCCGACGTCGGGCTGGTCGGTTACCCCAGTGCCGGCAAATCGTCCCTGGTCGGCGCGATCTCCCGGGCCCGGCCCAAGGTCGCCGACTACCCGTTCACCACCCTCACCCCACACCTGGGTGTGGTGGTCGCCGGCGACACCACCTTCACGGTGGCCGATGTGCCCGGCCTGATCGAGGGCGCCAGCGAGGGCAAGGGGCTGGGCCACGACTTCCTGCGCCACATCGAACGCTGCGCCGCGCTGGTGCACGTGGTCGACCTGGCCACCTTCGAACCCGGCCGCGACCCGGTCTCCGACCTGGGCGTGATGGAGGCCGAACTGGCCGCCTTCGGTGGTCTGGACGACCGTCCCCGGCTGGTGGCGTTGAACAAGATCGATGTGCCCGATGCCGCCGAACTGGCCGACATCGTCCGCGACGAGGTCGCCGAGCAGGGCTGGCCGGTGTTCGAGATCTCCACCAAGACCGGTCAGGGCCTCACCGAACTGATTCACGCGATGGCCGAGATCGTCCGGCAGCGGCGGGCCGCGACACCCACCCCGACCGCCAAACGCATCGTGCTGCGTCCCGAACCGGTACGCAGCGGCCCGGAGTTCACCATCACCCGCGAGTACGACGCCGAGGTCGGCGACGTCTGGCGGGTGCGCGGTGCCAAACCCGAACGCTGGGTGCGCCAGACCGACTTCAACAATCCCGAAGCCGTCGGCTACCTGGCCGACCGGCTGAACCGGGTCGGGATCGAGGACGAACTGCTCAAGCTCGGCGCCCAGGCCGGCGAAGCGGTCGCGATCGGCCACCCCGATCCAGTTGTCTTCGACTTCGCCCCGCAGATCGACGTCGGCGCCGAAATCCTGTCCCGACGCGGTGAGGACCACCGCCTCGAGGAGCTGCGTCCGGCCGCGGCCCGCCGCCGGGTGCGCGACGAGGAGTACCACCGCGCCAAGGCCGGTGCGGACGACCTCGACGAGGCCGACGACGCCGACACCGACGACGACTGGCTGCACGAGGACTGGGCCGACGAATCGGACCAGCAGTGAGAAACACCGTTGCCCGGGCCAAGCGGGTCGTGGTCAAGGTCGGCTCCTCGGCGCTGACGACCCCCGAGGGTGGGGTCGACCTGCGCCGGTTGCACGCCCTGGTCGACGTACTGGCCGCCGCCAAACAACAGGGCCGCGACGTGGTGCTGGTGTCATCGGGAGCCATCGCCGCCGCCCTCGGGCCGCTGCGGCTGGCCAACCGGCCCAACGATCTGGCCACCCAGCAGGCCGCCGCCGCGGTCGGTCAGGGGCTGCTGATCGAGCACTACACCCAACGCTTCGCCCAGCACGGCATCGTGGTCGGGCAGGTGCTGTTGACCGTCGACGACCTGACCCGCCAGCAGCATTACCGCAACGCCCACCGCACCGCCGAACGGTTGCTGGAACTGGGGGTGTTGCCGATCGTCAACGAGAACGACACCGTCGCCACCCACGAGATCCGGTTCGGTGACAACGACCGGTTGGCGGCCCTGGTGGCGCACCTGGTGCACGCCGACGCCCTGGTGTTGCTCACCGATGTCGAAGCGCTCTACACCGACCACCCCTCCCAGCCCGGCGCCCGCCGGATCGACGAGGTGCGGTCGGCGGCCGATCTGCGTGACATCGACATCTCCCGGCGGGGCGCCGCGGTCGGCACCGGTGGTATGCAGACCAAGATCGAAGCCGCCCGGATCGCCACCTCGGCGGGAATCCCGGTGGTGTTGGCGAAGGCCGATCGGGCCGCCGAAGCGTTGCGCGGGGAGGCCGTCGGCACGGTGTTCCACCCCACCGGCAAACGTCGTCCGACCCGGTTGTTGTGGCTGGCCCACATCACCGACGCGCACGGTGAACTGGTCGTCGACGACGGGGCGGTACGGGCCCTCACCGAACGCAAGGCCTCCCTGCTGCCCGCCGGCATCGTCCGGGTGCACGGCACTTTCCGGGCCGGCCAACCGGTGGACGTGGTCGCCACCGACGGCACCCTGATCGCCCGGGGGCTGACCAACTACGCCTCCACCGAACTGCCCGACCTGATCGGGCGCAGCACCACCGATCTGGTCGCCCAGTACGGCCGCGGCTACGAACGCACCGTGATTCACCGCGACGCGCTGGCCCTGCTCGGCCGACGCCCCGAACCTGCCCGCGGCTGACCGTGAGATGCGCCGGGAGCCGGGTCACCGTCCGAACCCGATGAGCACCCGCCCCGGCTACGCTGGCTCGGTGATCAGGGCTGGGCGGACGCGACGGCGGGTGATCGCGGCCGGGCTGGTCGCGTTGCTGACCGCCGCCTGCACACCCACCCCCGAACCGCCCCCCGAACCGCCACCGCCGCAGGAACCGGGTGGGCAGGGCATCTATGTGCACGCCGGCGGCACCGAGCCGATCACCTTCGACCCCGCCTTCACCACCGACCCAGCCGGGGAGCGGATCGCCCGACAGATCTTCGAGGGCCTGGTCGAACCGGACGACCCGGGCACCGGGGTGGCGCCCGCCCTGGCCGAATCCTGGCGGGCCAACTCCGAATACACCGAATGGGTCTTCACCCTGCGCGAGGGCGTGGAGTTCCACGACGGCACGGGCTTCGGGCCGGCCGCGGTGTGCGCCAACTTCGACCGGTGGCACCGCTGGGACGGCCGGGCCGCCCGGCTGGCCGCGACCTACCGGGCCCACTTCCGCCGCGACGGACGTCCGCTCTACCACTCCTGCACCGTGGTCGACGAGCGGCAGGTGCGGATCAACCTGACCGCGCCGTCGCCGAACCTGCTGCAGGTGCTGGCCGAACCACAATTCGCGATGCAGAGCCCCACCGCGATGGCCGAGTACGGGGCCGACCCCGATTCGGCCACCGCCGACCCCCGCACCAGCGCCTACGCCACCGGCCAGCCCACCGGCACCGGCCCGTTCCGGTTCCTCGCCCACGAACCCCTGGTGCAGGTGGTGCTGGAACGCAACCCCGACTACTGGGGTGAACCGGCCGTGGTCAACAAGGCCGTGGTGCGGGTGGTGCCCGACTCGAAGGCCCGGCTGGCCGACCTGACCGCGGGCCGGGTGGACGGTTTCGACGTGCTGCAACCGGCCGACGACGCCGACCTGGCCGAGCTGGCCGAGAACGGCACCGCGCCGGTGGTGCTCGACCGGGGTCAACCCACCGTGTTGTACCTCGGGTTCAACCAACACAACCCGCTGCTGGCCGACGTGCGGGTGCGCCGGGCGATCGCGCTGGGCATCAACCGCGAGGCCCTCTTCGATGGGGTGGTGCTGCCCCTCGACGGCCGTCCGGCCTTCGAACTGCTGCCGCCGGGCATGCTCGGGCACGCGGGCATCCGGGCCGAGGAGTACAACCCCGATCTGGCCCGCCTGCGGCTCACCGAGGCCGGCTACCGCGGCGATGACCTGATGGTGAAACTGGCCTACCCCAGTGGGGTGACCCTGCCGTACCTGCCCGCGCCGGAGGAAACCTACGTGGTGATCGCCGAGCAACTGGAGAACCTCGGGTTCACCGTGCAACCGGTCGCCACCGCCTGGCCCGACTACCTGGACCTGATCAACAATCCCGCCCGCGCCGACGAACACGACCTGCACCTGATGGGCTGGTCGTCCTCGGCCACCCATCCGGGCAACCTGCTGGTACCGAAGTTCGGAGCCCAGCACGCCGAGTTCGGGTTCGTGCAACCGGCGATCAGCACCATGGTGAACGACGCGGCCGCCCAACCCGGCGATAACCCGCAGCTCACCTGGGCCACCGTGTCGCTGCGGTTGGACGATTTCCGGGCCGTGGTGCCGCTGGCCCACCCCCGGCCACAGTTGGTGCTGGACGAGGACGTGACCGGCTACCGGCCCAGCCCGGTGGCCGCCGAGACCTGGAACACCGTGGCCGTGGAGTGACCGGACGGGTAGATTGCCCGATCAGGAGGGATTCCATGTCATTCACCGAACAGGCCCGAGCTGCCCGTACCGCCGCCATCACCCTGGCCACCGCCACCCGTGCGGAGAAGGACGCCGCGCTGCACGCGATGGCCGATGCACTGCTCGCCGCCGAAACCGACATCCTCGCCGCCAACGAGGTCGACATCGCCCGGGCCGAGGAATCCGGCACCGCCGCGTCGCTGATCGACCGGTTGCGGTTGAACCACGACCGGCTGGTCGGGATGGCCGACGGTCTGCGCCAGTTGGCCGAGCTGACCGACCCGGTCGGGGATGCGGTGCGCAGTTGGACCACCCCCACCGGCTTGGAGATCAGCCAGGTGCGGGTGCCGATCGGGGTGATCGGGATTATCTACGAGGCCCGTCCCAATGTCACCGCCGACGCGGCCGGTATCTGCCTCAAGTCGGGCAACGCCTCGCTGCTGCGCGGCTCGTCCTCGGCCTACGACTCGAACGTGGAGATCGTGACCGCGCTGCGCGCCGGTCTGGCCGCGGCCGGGTTCCCCGAGGACGCCGTCGCTCTGGTCGCCGGCGGCCGGGAGGTCACCACCGAGATGATGACCGCCCGTGGTCTGGTCGACCTGCTGATCCCGCGCGGCGGCGCCGGGTTGATCAACGCGGTGGTCACCGGCTCCCAGGTGCCGGTGATCGAGACCGGCACCGGCAACTGCCACCTGTACGTGCACGGGGCGGCCGACCAGCAGATGGCCCTCGACATCATGTTGAACGCCAAGCTGCAGCGTCCCTCGGTGTGCAACGCCCTGGAAACCCTGCTGGTCGACGAATCGATCGCCGACGAGTTTCTGGCCCGCGCCCTGCCCGAACTGACCGGTGCCGGGGTGACCGTGCACGGTGACCAGCGGGTGGTGGCCGCCGGCAACGGCAGCGATGCCGTGGTCGCCGCGGCCGACGGCGACTTCGACGAGGAATGGTTGTCGCTGGACCTGTCGGCCAAGGTCGTGTCCGGGCTGGACGAAGCGATCGACCACATCCGCGAGCACACCTCGGGACACTCCGAAACCATCGTGACCGGCGACCCCGAAACCGCCGGCCGATTCGTCGACCGGGTCGATGCGGCCGCCGTCCTGGTCAATGCGTCCAGCCGGTTCGTCGACGGTGGCGAGTTCGGGTTCGGCGCCGAGATCGGCATTTCCACCCAGAAAACCCACGCCCGCGGGCCGATGGCACTGCCGGAGATGACGTCCACGAAGTTCGTGGTACGTGGAACTGGCCAGGTTCGGGGCTGAACCCGGTAGGCTGCGCGTCATGAATCTTGGACTTGTGTTGCTCGAGGCCTCCGGGCCGCACCCGCTGGTGTTCGGGGCCATCGCCCTGGTCGCTCTGCTGATCGCTCTGGCCTTCGTGCGCGGCATCGGCAAGAGCCGTCCGCACAGCTGACCCGTTTTGACCACGCAACCGGGGTTGGCCCGCCGACCCGATGCGACGCCGGGACGGCGCTACCGTCTCGGCGTGATGGGTGGCACCTTCGACCCGATCCACCACGGGCACTTGGCGGCCGCCTCCGAGGTGGCGGCCCGATTCCACCTCGACGAGGTGGTGTTCGTGCCCACCGGCGTGCCCTGGCAGAAGAAGCACCGCCGGGTGTCGCTGGGGGAGGATCGCTATCTGATGACCGCGATCGCCACGGCGTCCAACCCGCGGTTCACCGTCAGCCGGGTCGATATCGAACGTCCCGGCGACACCTATACCGTCGACACCCTGAAGGATCTGCGCGTCGAGCGCGGTGACGATGTCGACCTGTACTTCATCACCGGGGCCGACGCGTTGAGCCGGATCCTCACCTGGCGGGGTGCGGACGAACTGTTCGACCTGGCCCACTTCGTCGGGGTGTCCCGGCCGGGGGTCTCCCTGGACGGGGCGATCGACCATCTGCCCTCGGATCGGGTCACCCTGCTGGACGTGCCCGCGATGGCGATCTCGTCCACCGACTGCCGGGCCCGAACCGCCGACGGGCTGCCGATCTGGTACCTGGTGCCCGACGGCATCGTGCAGTACATCCAGAAGCGCGGCCTGTACCTGCTCGGCCGGAACGACGACGAATAGGAATCCTGCGTGACCGCAACCGATCGTGCGATCGAGATGACCAAGGCGGCGGCAGCGGCCGCAGCCGACAAGATGGGCACCGACCTGGTCGCCTATGACGTGTCCGAGCAGTTGGCGATCACCGATGTGTTCCTGGTCGTCACCGCCGAGACCGAACGTCAGGTGGGGGCGATCGTCGACGAGATCGAGAAGAAGCTGCGCGAGGACCTCGAGGCCAAACCGACCCGCCGTGAGGGTGACCGGGAGCAGCGCTGGGTGCTGCTGGACTACCTCGACGTGGTGGTGCACATCCAGCACAAGGAGGAACGCACCCTGTACGCGCTGGAGCGGTTGTGGTCGGACTGCCCGCGGATCGCCCTGGGCCTGCCGGAGGAGATGGCGTGACCGCCCGCCGGCTGATTCTGTGGCGGCACGGCCAGACCGACGGCAACCTGCACGGCCGGATGCAGGGCCAGGCCGATGTGCCGTTGAACGACACCGGTTACGCCCAGGCCCGGGAGGCCGCCGGGCGGGTCGCCGCCCTCGCCCCGACCCGGATCGTGTCCTCGGATCTGCAACGGGCCCGCCAGACCGCGGAGGTGATCGCCGCCGAAACCGGCTTGGAGGTCACCACCGATCCGCGCTTGCAGGAGATCAACGTCGGTGACTGGGTGGGCCTGACCCGCGACGAGGTGATCGCCCGGCACCCGGAGTTTCTCGAGGATCTGGCCGCCGGCCGCGACTTCCGCCGCTCCGACGGTGGCGAAACCGGGGACGAGGTGGGCCGCCGGGTGGCGGCCGCCCTGCACGACCTGGTCGCTGCCGGTGACGACGACGAGGTGCTGCTCGCGGTCGGCCACGGCCTGGCCTGGCGGGTCGGCGCCACCTACTTCCTGGGCGGCGACTTCGCCGCCTCCCGCACCCTGGCCGGCCTGCACAACTGCGGCTGGATCATCCTCGACCGCGCCGGCAGCGAATGGCGCCTCGAGGCCTACAACGTCACCGCCAACCTGCGAGACCCCTACTCCTCGGTGATGCGCTGACCCACCGGCGTCGGCCCCCGGGCGTCCGGTTGAAACCGTCAGTCGGAGGGGCGTCGGTTGAGCAGGCGCGTAGCGCCGTGTCGAAACCAGCCCCCGACGCTCCTTCGAACCCCAAGGCGTCGGTTGAGCTTGGCGAACCGCAGGGGCGTCGGTTGAGCCTGTCGAAACCAGCCCTTGGCGCAAGGGCCGCCGTCCCTTCCTACGCTGGTTGAGCCGTGACCGCTTGCGGTCACGCGTCGAAACCCCGCACGCTCGGCGCAAACCCGCCCCGGTTCGAGCCGCGCACTTCGACACGGCCTCGCCGCGTTCGAATCGGGCGAGTTGGTGCGCCGGCACATCACCGGCAACCTGGTTCCCGATGCCCAGTTGGCCGCATTGGCCATCGAGCACGGCGTGCCGTTGGTGTCGGCCAATACCGACTTCGCCCGCTTCGACGAGGTCCGGTGGATCAACCCGCTGCGGTGAGTCAGTCGCCGGTGGCGACCGGGCGGTCGGTGGCGGCGTACTGCGACCAGGAGCCGGGGTAGAGCCGTCCTCGGCCGAGTCCGGCGTACTCCATCGCGAGCAGGTTGTGGCAGGCGGTGACCCCCGACCCGCAGGAGCTGATCACCTCGCTCGCGTCGGTGATGCCAAGGGCGGCGAACCGCTCCCGGAGTTGTTCGGGGGTCTTGAACCGGTTGTCCTCGGTCAGGTTGTCGGTCATCGGCGCACTGCGGGCACCGGGAATGTGGCCGGCGCGGGCGTCGCGGCTGCCCTCACCGCGGAAACGTTCGACCGAGCGGGCATCGATCACCATCGGCCCGGCGGCGGCCTCGTCGATGGTGGCGGTCAGGTCGGCCCCCCAGGCACCGATCGGGAAGGTGACATCGTCCTCGGGCTCGGCCGGTGGGTCGGTGCTGAGTGCCCCGTCCCAGGCGTCCAGCCCACCGTCCAACAGGGCGGCGTCGATGCCGAGGGCCCGCAGCATCCAGATCAGTCGGCCGGCGGAGAACCCACCGGCGTCGTCGTATCCGACCACCGTGGAGTCCGCACCGATACCGGCGTCGACCATGGCGGCGGCGAAGTCGGCCGGGTCCGGCATCGGGTGCCGGCCGGCCTCGGTGCTGGGTGGGGCGGACAGGGCTTCGTCCAGGTCGATGAAGACCGCCCCCGGAATGTGCCCGGTGTCGTAGGCGGCCCGTCCCGAGCGTCCGTCCAGGTACCAACGCACGTCGGCGATCACCGCCTCGGGGTGTTCGCGCAGCCAGGTGAGGTCGACAACCGGTGGGATCATGGGCCCAGCCTACGCCCGGACCCGCGTCGGATGGCCGGGGTGATGACCGAAACCTCGAGCATGGGGCGAGCCGAAGCCAATATGGTCTCGGCGCCGCTCATGCTCGAGGTTTCGGTCAGCAGGGTCCCGGGGCCGGAGGTCAGGCCTTCTGCACGGTGATCGTCCAGGCGGCGTCACCGACCTGCTCGAAGTGGGTCACCGGGTAGCCGGACGCGGCCGCCCAGTGCGGAATCGAGTCGGTGGCCTGGGTGCAGTCGAAGTCGATCACCAGCTCGTCGCCGGTGTTCAGCTTCTTGATGGCCTGCTTGGCCTCCACCAGGGGGAAGGGGCACACCTGACCGAGGGTGTTCAACTGGTAGCGCTGGCCCTCGCCGGGGGAATCCAGCGGGGTGACGGTGTCGACGTCGGGGCTCACCGGGGAGGCGACGACGTTCTTGGCGGTGCGGAAACGGTTCAGAAAGCTCATGGTTGCTCCTCGGGGGATCAGTTGGAGGCGCCGACGCGCTGGGGGACCGCGACGGGTTCGGCCCCGGCGCGACGATGGGTCTGGATGAAGTAGCGGGCGCCGATGCCCACCCCGAGCAGGGTGAAGACGAAGGCGACCCAGCCCTGGTAGCCGAACAGGGCGGTCTGCACCAGGGAGTTGCCGATGGTGCAGCCACCGGCGATCGCGGCACCGACGCCCATCGCCGAACCGCCGGCGATCGCGCGGACGGTGGTGGAGGCGTCGGGCACCCGCAGCTTGAACTCGCCGGACAGCTTCGCGGCGATGAAGGAACCCGGGATCAGGCCGAGCACGAACAGCACACCCCAGTCGACGAAGGCCGCATCACCGGTGTTCAGGAACTGGACGATGTTGGCCGAGGGGGTGGTGATGCCCATGCCCGCCGCACGACCGGTGGCGTTCGACAACGGGTAGGCGATGGCGGCGAGCACGCCCACCACGATCGCGGTGGCGAAGGGGCTCCACGGCTTGCCGAACAGGCGGTGGGCCAGGGCGGAGCGGCCCGGCTTGGGCGGCAGGCTGGCCACCCGTTGGGTGCGCTGCCGGGTGATGCCCCAGGCGACCACGGCCACCAGCACGACCACCAGGATCCAGGGGCTGATGCCGAGCGAGTCGTGGATGGTGGTGAACTCCGACTTTCCAGAACGGGCGGCGTCGTTGAACGGCTGGAGGGCGCCGTACTTCATCACCGAGGCGAGCAGGGCGTAGAAGATCAGGGCGATCCAGGAACCGATCAGGCCTTCGCCGGAGCGGTAGTAGGTGCCGGTGGCGCAGCCGCCGGCCAGCACGATGCCGACGCCGAAGAGCAGCGAACCGCCGGCCACGGCCAGCCAGGCGACCTGCGGCACGTTCACCTGGATCAGGCCGGCCGAGAGCAGGAACTGCACCAGTACGGCCTGCACCGCGATGGCCAGGCCGAAGGCGGTCAGCCAGCGGGTCGAGCGCGACAACCACACATCGCGGAAGGCGCCGGTGACGCAGAAGCGCCCCCGTTGCATCACGAAGCCGAGCACAATGCCCAGCGCGAGTCCGGTGAGAATCATGGGGTATCTCCTGAAGAGAGGTCTGGATGGGGAACCGTCGCACCGCTGGCGGGTGCGATCGGTGGATGAGTCACTGGGTCCGCGCCGACGGCGACCTCGTGGGTGCGCACGGCGGTGGGCCCTGGATCAGGTGGGGCTGTGGGTGCACGCCGGGGGAGCCGATTCGACGTCGAATCGTGGTGAGACCTTGTGGGTGTGCCACCGGGTGAGCCGGGGCTCGGCCTGCGTGCGGGTGGACGCGGAGCGTCCGGGGATGCCGGAGGTGGGTCCCGAAGGAGCGGGACGGCTGATCAGCCGGCGAGGATCAGGCGCGACAACAACACGGACACGCAACAGCGACACACATGCCGTACGCGCTGCGTACGGTGTGGGGCCGGCGGGAGTCCGCGAGTCGAGTCATGAAAGGAACAGTCCTTTGCCTGGAGGGCCGAAGCCCGGATTGGTTTCTCGAACCTAGGGCAAGACGCCGCCATCCGCGAGACCGCGTCTCAGAGTTCGATATGCGGGTGTGGTCGGGGCCCGGTCCCGGCCGCATCGAAAACAGCCCCTACTGCAAACCGCCTGCTTTCGGGCCGTTGAGCCCGGATAGCGGATATCGAGCCACCACGAGGCGGTTTGCAGCAGGGGATCTGAGCGCCCGACCCTCGACACCTGCTCACCGAAATGATGGGGCCACCCCACCCGAGGAGCGTCACGACCTTCACCACCACGGAGTTGAGTGCGGCCCGCATCGTTGCCAACGACTGGTGGGGGACACGTTCGACGACCCGGCCGATGTGGTCGGTCACCTCGGTTGTATGCAGGGGCAGGATCTGCCCGGGGCCCTGGTGTCGGTGGCACTGCGCACGGAGGCCCGGTCGGTGGAGGCAGTGCGCGCGGCCTTCGATGACGCCGGCCTGGTGCGCTCCTGGCCGATGCGCGGCACCCTGCACCTGACCCGGGGTGCCGACATCGGCTGGATGTGCTCTCTCACCGCACCCCGGATGTTCGCCCAGGCAGCGAAGCGGCGGGCCGAGCTCGGCATCGACGAAGCGATGCTGAACCATGCCGCCCGTGTGTCCTAGATTTGCGCCATGACGGAGTTCACCCTGAAGAGCGCCCTGGATGCCAAGCTCGGCATGGAGATCACCGAGTCGTCCCCACAACGGGTGGTGGGCCGGGTGCCGGTACAGGGCAATACCCAGCCGGTCGGTCTGTGGCACGGCGGCGCCAGTTGTGTGATGGCCGAGACCCTGGCCTCGATCGGCTCCTTCCTGCACGGCCAAACCCTCGGCTTGAAAGCGGTCGGCACCGAGTTGAACGCCACCCATCACCGCTCGGTGACCGAAGGCTGGGTGACCGGCACCGCGACCCCGATTCATCTGGGCCGCACCTCGACCAGCTACGAGGTGGTGCTGGTCGACGATGCCGGTAAACGGGTCTGCACCGCCCGGGTGAGCTGCCGGTTGGTCTGAGCCGGGCCCGGAAACGACCGAACCCCGCACTCATACCCGATCGGTGTGAGTGCGGGGTTCGGGACGTGAAGGGGGCTTTCACCGGGTGAGCCGGATCGTGGCGCGATCCGTCGACACCCGTCCGCTCGGATTGAGGTGGACGGGTTGCGAGGTTTCGACACGGGCACTGCGTACCCGGCTCAACCAGCGTGTGACGGGGGCGTGCGCGGCTCAACCAGCGTGCCTGCTCAAGGGGGCGTACGCCCCCATCACGTCCGCAGCGTACTGCTGGACCCGGTGTGCAGGGCGTCAGCCGCGGTTCAGCACCTCGCCGGTGGCGACGTCGACGTAGACCGAAACGTCGTTGCCGTCCGGGGTGTCGATCTCGACCTCCCAGACCACGGCGCCGCCCTGGGTGTCCAGGTCGACGGCGTCGAAGTCGCCCTCGGCCTCACCCATCGCGGTGCGCACCGCGTCCTCGAGGCTCACCTGCACCTCGGTCAGCCGCTCCGCATCCTCCCGGTCGACCGAATCCTGCTCCTGCTCCAGGATCTCGGTGCCCTCGGCATTGGTCTTCACCTCGTGCTCGGTGTCGCCGGAAATCAGGTCGACCGTCCAGTGGCCGTCATCGTCCCAATCCAGGGCGATCACCTGACCGCCGGTGATCTCGGTGGTGGCCAGTTCGACGGCGGCGAATCCTGCTTCGATGTCCACGGCGCCGGCTCCGGGGTTCTGGTCGGGGGCGTTGCCCGGCTCCTCGGAGGGTGCCGGATCCGCCGGGGGAGCGGCCTCGGTGGTGACCGGTGCCTCGGGGTCGGTGGGGGTCGGGTCGTCGGTGCCCGCACAGCCGCTCAACAGGGCCAGTGCGCCCACGCCGGCCACCAGGCCGGCCCATTTCTTCGAAATCATCATTCGGCGAGCTTACGTCGCGAGGTCACTCAGCCAAGATGCGAGCGCGTGACTTTCGCCACGAACCGTAAAGGTTTTGCCACCTGTGCAAACCCCACTGCGCCACCTACGATCCGTCCGAAGGGGGCGAGCGGCTTGCATCAGGAGGCATCACGCGGGGCCCCAGCCGGTCCCGGGACCGCTCTGCTGACTGCATTGGTGTTCGCCGTCGCACTGAACCTGCGTCCGGCCCTCACCTCGGTCGGCCCGGTACTGCCGCGCCTGGGCGCCGATCTGGCCCTGAACGAAGGAATGCAGGGCCTTCTGGGGGCGATCCCGGTCTGTCGCGCAGCAGGCACCGGCCGGGTTCTGCACGCTGCCGCGCACTGATCTCGACGTCGCGGCTGCGGTACCACCCCGACACAGTGTTCCAGGGGTAGATCGCACCTTCTCGCTGTGGTGAACGGGTACGGTAGGGGGGGGCACAGGAAGGGTTCACGACGACATGTGGAAGGGCGGTAAAGTGATTTGTCCTGGCCGGAGCCGGCGATGACCTCTCCCGACTCGCACTTCACGTCCCCGCAACCCGGCTGGGCTGGGCACGGGATCGCGGTCCCGCGCGCACCGGCGCCGGGGCGCCACGCGGCGCCTGCCCCCACCCGACCGGTTCCTGTGACCATCGCGTGTCTGCTGCTGTGGCTGTTGTCAACGGCGATGATCGCCGGAGGCCTGTTGCTGATCGCCTACGCCGTGAGTGTGGAGCGTCCGGACCCGTGGTCGACGATCATGCCGTTTCTCGTGGAGATGCTGGTGGCACTGCTCATTGGGACTGGGGTGGCTGTGGCGATGGCCGGCGCCGTGCTCGCCGCGTTCGCGATCGCAGCGTTCCGCGGTGCCCCAGCGGCCCGGTGGGTGCTCGCGGGGATCCTGGTACCCGGCGTCATCTTGGTCCTCACCGGTCATGCACCGCTTCCCCCGGAGTTGCCGATCGGATGGAGACTGCTTGGAGCGGTGACCGTGGTGGTGCCGGTGGTGCTGCTGTTCCTGCCGGGTGCCGGCGCCTGGCTCTCCGACCTCGCCCAGTACCGCAACAGCGCCCTCCCGGCGGGCCCACCGCCCAATGGACAACCCGGGGCGGGGCACCACCCGTATCAGCCGTTCGCTGGGTCCCACGCTTATCGACCGCCGCAGCAGGGCCCGCCCTGGGAGCCGCCGGCAGCGAGGTAGTGTGCGTCGCCCGTGCTGCGCGTCGCGTACGAAGACACCATCGACTTCCGACGAGGACGTGGCGACCTTTCCACCCCGGCCGCGGCCTTACTGGCCTGACTCTAAGCCCGCAAGACACTGGGGCCGTGGAACCCATAACCCAACCCGCCACGACTGCGCACGACGAAGTCAGGCCGCAAATGGTGCGAGAGGACGACTTATTGCCCCGACCCCCAATCCGACCGGCAAATCTTGGGTGCTCTCGATAGTGGCTCGAGCAGGTCGGCTTTTCCCTAAAAGTCAAGGGTGTTAAGGGGTGGGTACGGGATGACAAAGTTCTCTGTGGAGCTAAGGGGATTCGAACCCCTGACCTCTTCCATGCCATGGAAGCGCGCTACCAACTGCGCCATAGCCCCGTGCTGTTCATCAGCGACTCGCAATGCTAGCGCACGATCCCGCCAAAGAAAAAATCGAGCTCCGTCGGGCCTGGTCGGGTGACGTTTTGCCCGACGAGTGCACAAGATCGCACACGTTGTTGGCGCCGGGGCGCTCAGAGTCGTAGCAGGCGGCGAAAACGGCGGCCGGAGTGGTGGCCGAAGCCGGCGCGGGCCTTCCACAGGGCGCGGGCGACGGGCATGTCCGGGGGTTCGGTGATCTTCATCGACAGGCGGGATCCGGGCACCAGGGTGACCTGGTAGCCGGCTCGTTCGGCGCAGGACACGTCGTCGGTGAACTCGCCGGGGGCATCGGCCATCTTCTGGTGGCTCTCCCAGATCACCGGTAGGCGGAATCCCTGGGGGGTTTGCACCGCTCGCAGGAGTGACCGGTCGACCACGCTGGTGGTGCCGTCCTCGGCGACCATCCGCATGCTGTCGCTGACCGCCACCGCCGGCGCGACCGCGTCGGCCCCGTCGCGGACCGCTTCGATCACCGATTCGGCGACATGGGCCGGCACCATCGGGCGTACCGCATCGTGAATCAGCACCACCTCGGCCTTGCTGAGGGTGGGGTGGTCGTGCACCACCTTGAGTCCGTTGAACACCGACGCCTGTCGGCTGTCTCCGCCGAGGGTCTGGTGCACCGGAATGGGGGAGGCCGACAGGGAGGCGCCGAGCTTCTCGGCCACCAGGGGATTGAGTACGACCACGGCGTGGGTGCAGCCGGCGGCGGCCATCGCTTCGACCGACATTGCCAGCACTGCTTTGCCGGACAGTTTCAGTGCGGGCTTGGGTGTCCGTCCCCCGAATCTCAAGCCGAGACCGGCACCAACAACTACGGCAACGACGGGGTCGGACATGCCCGAAGTCTTTCACAACAAGCAGAACAGGCCGTCCGACACCCATTGGGAAACCTTTACCGCACATAGTTGCGAATCAAAGAATAATCATGCACAAACTCTTGCCAAACGACGTCCTGTAGTGCAATGATGCTCACAGCGCACAAAAGTGTCACCAAGTTGAAAATCTGTGCAGTCGAGTCCGGGAGGGTGTTGTGGTCCATCAAGCCGCCGAGGGGTTCCGAGCCCCGTTTCTGATCGTGAACCCGAAGGCCTACCTGGGAGGTGCCGATACTCTCCGGCTCGCGAAGCTGACCGACGAACTGGCCGGCGAGTTCGACGTGGACGTGATCTTCACCGCCCAACACGTCGATCTGCGGGCCGTGGTCGAGGCCACCACCCACCTGACGGTGACCGCCCAGCACATGGACCCGATCGTCCCGGGCCGGGGGATGGAGCACATCCTCCCCGAATCCCTGGTCGAAGCCGGCGTCAAGGCCGTGGTGCTCAATCACGCCGAACATCCCCTGGGTCTGGCCACCCTGGACGCCACCCTGGAGCGGGCCCGCGAGGTCGGCCTGATGAGCATCGTGTGTGCCGACTCCGACGCCCAGTGCAAGGCGGTGGCGGACCTCGGGCCGGACGTGATGATCTGCGAGCCCACCGCCAACATCGGCACCGGCGAGATGGACTCCGGCGACTACATCGAACGCACCACCCGCATCGTCAAGGACGTCGACCCGAGCATCCTGGTCATTCAGGCCGCCGGCGTCAGCCGTGGCGAGGACATCACCCGTGTACTGCAGCAGGGAGCCGACGGTTCCGGCGGCACCAGCGGCATCATCAAGCACCCCGACTGGCGCGAGATTCTCACCGACATGTTCACCGCCATCAAGAACCACACCCCCACCGCCTGAGGAGATCCCCCATGATCATCGGACTCAACGAAGCCCTCGAGTACGCCGAGAAGAACCAGTGCGGCCTGGCCGCGGTCAACACCCCGTTCTTCGCCGCGGTGCTCGGCACCATCGAGGTCGGCGAAGCCACCGGGGTGCCGATCATTCTGCAGTTCGCCCAAGTGCACGACCCGATCGTCGGCATCGAGAACATGGGGCCGGCCATGGTTGCCCTGGCCGAACGATCCGAAGCCCCCTTCGTGTTGCACGTCGACCACGGTGAGGACATCGACTACATCCGCAAGGGCCTCGACATGGGCTTCAACTCCTGCATGTTCGACGGCTCCCACCACAGCTTCGACGACAACGTCCGGCTGACCCGCGAGGTCGTCGAGATGGCCCACGATCGGGGCATCGGCGTCGAGGGCGAGATCGGCATGATGACCGGCAACGAGAACGGCGACCCGTCCCAGGGTGAGGCCGACGAGACCCTCTACACCGACGCCGACGAGGCGGCCGCCTTCGTCGAAGCGACCGGCATCGACTGCCTGGCCGCGTCCTTCGGCACCGTGCACGGCATGTACCACAAGGAGCCGCACCTGAACCTCGACCTGATCACCCGACTGCGTGAGCGCACCGGGGTGCCGATCGTGATGCACGGCGGCTCGGGTCTGAGTGACGACGACTACCGCAACGCCACCCAACGGGGCGTGCGCAAGATCAACTACTACACCTACGCGGCCAAGGCAGCCCTGGACGCCGCCCGCCCGCTCGCCGAGGACCCCGAAGTGCTGCTCTGGCCGACCCTGGCCATGGCCGCCCGGGATGCGGTGCGCGAGGACGTCATGCGGTTCGTCAAGGTCCTGGCCAACAAGAACTGAGGAAGCCCGACATGACCGTCCACCAAGCCACCTTCTCGCTCACCTCGCACGGGGGCACGCCGAGCTTCATCGACGTCACCCCCCGGGTGCGGGAGGCGATCGCCGACTCGAAGATCACCAGCGGCATCGTCGCGGTGATCTCCCCGCACACCACCTGCTCGGTCTACTTCGACGAGTTCGCCCACGACACCATCGAGGACGGCTCGGACTACCTGCAGGCCGATCTGAACGACATCCTCGGCAAGATCGTCCCCGAGCAGACCGACTTCCCGCCCGCGCACGGCTACCGCTACCCGGGCGAGGCGCACTTCCGCGACGTCGAATCCTGGCCCGACGCCGAGACCTACCTGCCCGGTGGTGACCGCAGCCAACTGCTCAACGCCGACGCCCACCAGAAGGCCAGCCTGCTCGGTTCCAGCCAGGTGTTCGCCGTCACCGACGGGGAACTCGCCCTCGGGGTCACCGGCTACATCTTCTTCGTCGATTTCGACCGGGCCCGGGAACGCAAGCGGCGTTGTCAGGTCGTCGTGATCGGCGAGTGACCCGCCGCCACCCCGGGCCCCGGCCCGCTCCCACCACAACCACCACCATCCGCCCATAGGAGGCCGAAGATGTCCACCCGCGAGGCAACCATTGCCGCACCCGAAGGCTTGCACGCCCGC
>JAAYAO010000293.1 GCA_012719335.1 Propionibacterium sp.
CTCGGTCAACCGGGTGCGGGCCAGTCGGGTGTGCAGGTCGGCGGCCATCCGCAACCCCAACCCGAACTCGGCATTGTCCTCGAACAGCGAGTTCGACCAGGCCGGGCCCCGGCCCAGTTCGTTCTTCGCCCACGGCGTGGTCGGCAGGTTGCCGCCGTAGATGGACGAGCAGCCGGTCGCGTTGGCCACCGTCAACCGGTCGCCGAACAGTTGACTGAGCAGTTTCAGGTACGGGGTTTCGCCGCACCCGGAGCAGGCCCCGGAGAACTCGAACAGCGGCAACAGGAACTGGGTGCCGCGCACCGTGCCGAAGTCGACCCGGGTGCGGTCGTTGTTCGGCAACCGGTGGAAGAAGTCGACATTGGCCTTCTCCTGTGCCAACCGTTCGGCCACCGGCGACAGGTTGATCGCCTTCAGGTGCGGGCTGAGCGGCGGGGACACCGGGCAGGCCTCCACACACAGGCCGCAACCGGTGCAGTCCTCGGCGTACACCTGCAGGGTGAACCGGGTGTTCGGCACCCCGGCGGCGTTCAACGGAGCGGACGCGAAACCCTCCGGCGCGTCGGCCAGGGCCTCCGGCGAGTAGAACTTCGACCGGATCACCGCATGCGGGCAGACAATCGAACAGTTGCCGCACTGGATGCAGGTGACCGGATCCCACTCGGCGACGATCTCGGAGATGTTGCGCTTCTCGTACTGGGTGGTCGCCGACGGGTAGGTGCCGTCGATCGGCAGGGCACTGACCGGCAGGTCGTCACCGTGGCCGGACATCATCGCGGCGGTGACGGTGCGGACGAAGTCGGGGGCGTGCTCGGGCACCGGGGCGCGCAGGCCGTGCTCGGCGGTCACCGATTCGGGCACCGGCACCCGGTGCAGGTGGTCCACCGAGGCGTCCACCGCGTTCTGATTGCGCCGCACCACCTCGTCACCCTTGCGGGCGTAGGTCTTGCGGATCGCGTCCTTCACCGCCGCGATCGCCTCGTCGCGGGGCAGCACCCCGGAGATCGCGAAGAAGCAGGTCTGCAGGATGGTGTTCGTCCGGTTGCCCATCCCCGAGGAGCGGGCCACCGCGGTCGCGTCGGTCACCCACAGTTCGATGCCGAGCTCCAGGATGCGTTCCTGCAACGGTTTCGGCAGGTGCTGCCAGACCTCGTCGGGCCCGTGCGGGGAGTTCAGCAGCAGGGTCGCGCCGGGGCCGGCGAACTCGGTGATGTCGACCTGTTCCAGGATCGACCAGTGGTGGCAACCGATGAAGTCGGCCTTGCCGACCAGGTAGGGGGCCTCGATCGGGTTCGGGCCGAACCGCAGGTGCGACACGGTGCGCGAACCGGACTTCTTCGAGTCGTACACGAAGTAGCCCTGGGCGTACCGGTCCTCACCGATGATCTTGATGGTGTTCTTGTTCGCGCCGACGGTGCCGTCGGAGCCGAGCCCATAGAACACCGCGCTGTGGGTCTGCGGGTCGGTGATGTCCAGGCCCGGGTCGTAGTTCAGCGACAGGTGGGTGACGTCGTCGTTGATGCCGACGGTGAACCGGGGACGGGGCGAGTCGGCGGCCAACTCGTCGAACACCGCCACCGTCATCGCCGGGGTGAACTCCTTCGACGACAGCCCGTACCGGCCGCCGATGATCAGTGGCATCCGGTCCCGGGTGCCGCGGGAGTACGCCTCCGCCATCGCGGAGGTGACGTCCAGGAACAGCGGTTCGCCACCGGCGCCCGGTTCCTTGGTGCGGTCCAACACCGCAACCCGTCCGGCGGTGACCGGGATCGCCGCCACCAGTTCGTCCACCGGCAGCGGACGGTACAACCGCACCTGCACCATGCCGACCTTCTCGCCCCGGGCGGTCAGGTGGTCGACGGTGGCCCGGACGGTCTCGGCACCCGAGCCCATCACCACGATCACCCGTTCGGCATCGGGGGCGCCGTGGTAGTCGACCAGGCCGTAGCGGCGGCCGGTGAGCGCGGCGAAGGCCTCCATCACCTCGGCGACGATGCCGGTGGTGGCGTTGTAGAAGGTGTTCACCGTCTCGCGGGACTGGAAGTAGGTGTCCGGGTTCTGCGCGGTGCCGCGGATGAACGGGTTGGCCGGGGACAACGCCCGGGACCGGTGTTGCAGGATCAGGTCGGTCGGGATGAACCCGCGCAGATCCTCGTCCGACAGTCGTTCGACCACGTTCAGTTCGTGGCTGGTGCGGAAGCCGTCGAAGAAATGCAGGAACGGCACCCGCGAGCGCAGGGTGGCCAGTTGGGCGATCGCGGCGAAGTCGTGCGCCTCCTGAACGGTGCCGCTGGACAACAGTGCGAAGCCGGTCTGGCGCACCGCCATCACGTCCTGGTGGTCACCGAAGATCGACAGCCTCTGGGCGGCCAGCGACCGCGCCGCGACATGGAAGACCGTCGAGGTCAGCTCGCCGGC
>JAAYAO010000294.1 GCA_012719335.1 Propionibacterium sp.
CCGATCAGCCACAGGATCAGACCCAACAGGGTGGCCAGGCCGCTGAAGATGCTGAACACGATCAGGAAGGGGGCGGCGATCAACCACGTGAAGGTGCCGTTGATCCGGTCGGCCTCGACCAGCCGGATCGTGCCGATGTCGGGCGCGCAGGTGATGGCGTACTCCCCCGCCGCTTCGGTGGTGAACTCACCGACCCGGTACACCTTGGTGTTGTCGAAGTCGAAGCTCATCGAGGAGCCGGGCCGGTTCACCTCCACCGTCACCCCGTCGGGGCCGGTGGCGGTGCATTCGGCCAGGGTCGGGGTTTCGGCGAAGACGTACCACTGCTCGCCGTCCTCGGCCTGCACCGTCGCGGCGGCGTCCCCGGAGGGGCTGTCGCGCACCACGCCCACCCCCGACTGCACCGCGTAGACGATGCCGCCGATCCCGAAGGCCAGGGCGGCGATGGTCAGAATCAGGCCGCCGATGAAGAGGATCTTGCCGAACTTGCGCATGCTTACCTTCCGGGTTGGTTCAGCCGAGTCGTTCGTTCACCTTCGGCAGACTACGGATCATCGGGTGCAGGGCTCCCACTTCGCCGCCCTCCTCGTAATCCCAGGAGTTGTCCTGGCCGGCGATCTCCATCACGACCCAGGCCACCCGGTTCTCCCGCTGGGTGACCCCGATCATCGAGAAGACCCCGAACTGGCCCGACTCGTCGAGCTTCGTCCACTCGCTGAACTCGGCCTCGCCCTCGCTCACCTCGACCGGGGTCTGGGCATTCGGGATGCCCTCGACATCGTCGTCGGCGCAATCGCGGGTCCAGCCCCGGATCGTTTCGTAGGCCGTGCGGGCGGCCTCCTCGTCGTCGTACTGCAGCACCACCGCGTGGGTGCGGTCGAACTCGGGGTCACCGTCGGTGAGCAGGTACGACCGGCCGATGATCTGTTCGGTGCCGGTGTCGGCCCACTCCCCCTGTTGGCAGGTGTCGGTCAGGTCGGCGGTCGGATCGTCCTCGGTGTCGTCGATCTGCCAGTCACCGGGTTCGTGCCATTCCAGGTCGTCGGCGGTCGGCATCGCCTCCTCGGTCAACTCCTGCGCAGGGGCGGTCGTTTCCGGCTCTTCGGCCGGTGTTTCCGTGCCGGTGCCCGGGTCGGACGTCGGATCGGCCTCGGTGGGTTCGTCACCGGGTGCCGGTGCGGTGTTCGTGTTCTCCGGCGGTTCGGTTTCGGTCTCGCCACCGGCGCAGCCGCTCAGCAGCAACGCTCCGGCAGCCAGCGCCGCCACCCACCCACGCATCCTCGAAATCTGCCCCTCCTCGTTCCGCGATTGCTCGATCCTACGCCCGGGCCCGTCAGTTGTCGGTGTGCTTGGCCCACAGATTCACCCCGGAATCGACGGCGTACTCGTCGATCCGGGCCAGTTCGTCGTCGGTGAAGTCGAGGTTGGCCAGCGCACCGAGGTTCTCGTCCAACTGCGCCACGCCGGACGCCCCGATCACCGTCGAGGTCATCCGCTGGTCGCGCAGCACCCAGGCGAGCGCCATCTGCGCCAGCGATTGGCCCCGCTCCCGGGCGATCGTGTTGAGGGCGCGCACCCGATCCAGCACCTCGGCGCGCAGGTGGCTCTCCCGCAGCGATCCGCCGCGGGCGCCGCGGGAGTCGGCCGGCACCCCGTCCAGATAGCGGCCGGTGAGCACCCCCTGGGCGAGCGCGGTGAACGCGATCATGCCCATCCCGGTGTCGGCCACCGCGTCCATCAGGCCGTCCTCGACCCACCGGTTCAGCATGTTGTACGACGGTTGGTGGATCAGCAGCGGGGTGCCCAGGCCGCGGGCGATCTCGGCGGCTTCGCGGGTGCGGTCGGCCGAGTAGGACGAGATGCCGACGTACAGCGCCCGTCCGGATCGCACCGCGTGGTCGAGGGCGGCCATCGTTTCCTCGAGCGGGGTGTGCGGGTCGAAGCGATGCGAGTAGAAGATGTCGACGTAGTCCAGGCCCATCCGTTGCAGGGACTGATCCAGGGAGGCCAGCAC
>JAAYAO010000032.1 GCA_012719335.1 Propionibacterium sp.
GGCCGCGTTCGTCGATCCGGCCCTGCCAGCCGTCGGCGAAGGTCAGATGGACGTCCTCGGCGGCCGCCACCCGGATCACCCGCTCGGCCTGCTCGCGGCTCATCCGGCCGTGCGGGTCGATCAGCTCCTGCAGGGCGCCGGCGAACACCTGGGATGCGGCGTCGCTGACCAGGATGTGTTCGCGCACCTCGTCCAGCGGCAGTCTGGACAGGTCGATGTCGTCGGCGGTGACCTGCCAGGGGGTGCGGGCGGTGTGTTCGTCGCGGCTCACCAGCCGGGCCCGGCGGGCCTGTCGTTCGGCACGGGCGGTGGCCCGGGCTTTGCGGCCGCTGACCTCGCCGAGGTCCTCCGAGACCGGTTCGGAATCCCGGGGCAGGTACCGGCCGAGGCGGTCGGCGATGGCTGCGGTGGTGTCGGGTTGGGCGGCGGCCAGCACCGTGAGCCGGCCGGGGGCGATGGTCACCCCGGAGCGTTGGTCGTGCAGGGTGGCGTTCGGCCAGTCGACCAGCGGCGCACCCTCGGGGTGGTCCGGCCAGGGGGAGAGTTGCCGGAACAGCACCACGGTCTTACGGGCCGACACCAACCCCCGGATCCACTTCTGGGCGAACTCGAAGAAGGTGGCGATCGGCATCATCATGAAGACGGCGTAACCGAAGAAGGCCACCAGTTGCCCGACGCTCAGGTCACCGGCGAGCACCTCGCGGGATCCCAACCAGGTCAGCATCAGCAGCAACAGGCCGGCCAACAGCACACCCATCGCCTCGACCACCGCCTGCCAGGACATCGCCCGCACGCCGGCGGCGCGCACCCGTTGGGATTGCGCGGCGTAGTTGTCGCCGAAGGTGCGTTCGCCGCCGATACCGCGCAGGATTCGCAGCCCGGCGACGATGTCGGTGACCAGGCCGGTCAGTTCGGAGGCGCGGCTGCGTTCGGTCTCCTGGGCCAGTTGCATCGGCCGGAGGATGGGGGCCGCCCCCAGCAGCAACACCGGGGCCGCGATCAGGGCGGCGATACCCAGTGGGCTGGAGGTGTTGATCATCAGGGTGATCACCAGGCCGAAGGTGATCACCGAGGCGATGAAGCGGCCGACGATCTCCTGGGTCATTCCGAAGGCGTCGGCGTCGGAGGTGGCCACGCTGAGCACCTCGCCGGTCGGTAACCGGCGCGGCAGCACATGGCCCAGGCCGGTGGCCCGGCGGGTCACCAACCCGGAGATGGTGAAGGTGGCGATCAGCCAGCCCTTCACCAGCAGCCAGTGGTGCACCACGATGCCGACGGTGCCGATCAGCACGGTGAGGGTGAGCAGCCCGGCCCAGCCGAGCAGGGCGGTGCGGTCACCGTCGGCGATGCCCGAATCGATCACCCGACCCAACAGGTAGGGGGTGATCGCCATCGGCAGTTGCCGTACCAGGGCGCTGAGGATCTGCGCGGCGACCACGTCGGATTGCTGCCGCAGCAACCATCGCAGAAACCGGGAGGGAGAACGGGTATCGGGCCGACGCTTCGGGTCGACCGGGACTCCGCCGGAGTCGGTCACCAGTTCGGGAGGAAAGTCATGCATCGCGCCGACCAGTTTAGAACCGGGCCCGCGTGCTTGTCGCATGGATTACGGGTTTCCCTTCTCTCCCTGCTCTCTACTGCTGGCTGCTGCAAACCGCCTCCAAACGGGCCGATATCCGATATCCGGGGACAAGGGCCCGAAACGGGGCGGTTTGCAGCAGCAGGGCATGGGTGACCCGGCCGTGCCGCGGGTATCAGCCCGCCCGGGCGCGGCCGAGGAGCACCTAGGATCGGAGGTATGAGCGAATCCGACGCCGAGCAGCCCCGCCGCGCCCTGACCGGTTCGACCGAGGACGGGCGCACCTACGTGATCAGCCCGACCTCGATGGCCGTGGAGGACAACGGCGGCGCCGAGGAGGGGGAGCAAACCCCCTCGCCGACCGACATGGTGTCCGAACCGGCGAAGGTGATGCGGATCGGCACGATGGTGCGGCAACTGCTGGAGGAGGTGCGCTCCGCACCCCTGGACGACCAGGGCCGGCGCCGGCTGGCCCAGGTGCAGGCGGCCTCCATCGAGGAACTCAAGGACGGCCTCAGCCCGGATCTGGCCGATGAACTGGAGCGGTTGACCGCCCCGTTCAACTCCGAGGAAGCACCCACCGACGCGGAACTGCGGATCTCCCAGGCCCAACTGGTGGGCTGGCTGGAGGGGCTGTTCCAGGGCATCCAAACGGCATTGGTGGCCCAGCAAATGGCCGCCCGGGCCCAGCTCGACCAGATGCGTCGGGCCCTGCCCGGGGTGCCCGGGGCGGCTCCGAGTGATGCGGGCGAACCGCCCGCCGGGCCCGGCGGCGGGCACACCGGCGGGATGTACTTGTGAGCATCCACCGGCCTGTCTGAGTATGCGTACTCAGGTCGTACTGGGTATCGGTGCACAACCGAAGTGAGGTAGTCGGCCCCACCGATCTCGGCCTTTTCTCAGGCGCCTGCGTGAAACTCTGGAACACGTCGTTCGACGGAACCGGATCACCCTCCGGATCGTCACACCCCCCGTTCGACACACCAGGTATGGACCAGGAGATACGTACGACCATGAGTGACACCCTCATCGAAGCAAGCGCCAACCCGATCGCGTGCTTGGAGTTCACTTCGCTGTACCAGCACTCCCTGATCGAGGAGCCCCCGACCAGCTCGGCCCCGATCGCGACCCGGCGTGAGTACCACATGATGACCCGCAAGGCGGCCAACCTCTGCGGTGGCTGCCCGTTGGCGGCACAGTGCCTCTACGACGCGGTCGTGCACCACGACGTCAACGGCTTCGCCGGCGGCACGACCCAGCGTCAGCGCAACGAGATGCGCCAGATTCTCAGCATCAAGGTCGCCCCCGAGGACTTCGACACCCTGGCCGGGGTCACCACCCCGCACCGTCAGGTCGACCACAACGAAGTCGTCCGGCTGCGGCAGGCCAACCCGCACGAAAGCCTGGAAACGATCGCCCAGCGACTCGGATGCTCGCTGTCGACGGTGAAGCGGCACCTGCGCAAGGCGCGCGCCGCGGCCGCCGCGGGCACCCCGAAGACCCCCGAGAAGCCGAAGCTGCCGAC
>JAAYAO010000007.1 GCA_012719335.1 Propionibacterium sp.
GCCGTGTTGGGTCAGCAGAAAGACCAGTTCCGCCCGGGCCGAGGTCAGATCGAGTTCGGCCGCCGCCCGGCCCAACATCTGCCCGAAGGCCTCCACGAGGTCGGAGAGGATGTCGACCGTGGCTTCACGAAGTTCCACCGATGCCGCTGGGCGGGGACCGGTTCTTGACATGTCGGCAGTCTAGCGGATACTCAACCATGAACATGATAGACAATACCCATGTCTAACCTCCGGAGAGGGATCGACCCATGACCACCACACCCCAGTTCGCCGTCATCGGCGCGGGCCCGCTGGGCTCGACCACCGCCCGATACCTGGCCGAGGCCGGTGCCTCGGTCGTGCTGATCGGCCCGGGTGACCCCGGTGATGTGATCGACCCGAGCAAGCCGTGGGGTGGCTGGAGCGACGAGAGCCGGATGTTCCACGCGGTGGATCTGCCGCTCGCCTCGGCGATTCTGGCCAAGCGGTCGCGCGCCCGGTTCGCCGACATCGAGGAGCGTTCGGGGGTGCGGTTCACCACCGCCAACCCGTCACTCACCGTCTCCGGAATGGTGAAGTCCGACCGCACCTCCGGCATCGAGATCGACACCCACTTCGACATCGCGACCTTGATGAACAATGCCACCGACGTCGGCATCGACGTCCAGCGCATCGAACCGGACGAGTTGGCCCGGCGCCACCCGAACCTGCGCTTCAACGAAGGCCACTTCGCGCTGCATCACGCCGACGGACTGGTGCTCAACCCCCGGCGCTTCGTCGAGGCCCAGCAGGTGTTGGCCGAACGTGCCGGGGCCGAACGGATCCTCGACCACGTCACCTCGATCGAGGACGACGCCGAGGGGGTCACCGTCGGCCTGGCCGGTGGCGGGCAGGTGCGCGCCGAGCAGATCGTGTTGGCTGCCGGTGCCCACATCAACCTGGACGGGCTGTTGCCGCGCCGGCTCGAAACCATGGTGCTCGGTATAACCATCGCGCTGTTCGAGGTGGACGAGGGCACCGAGTTCTTCCCCACCCTGATGTACGCCGACGTCAGTTCTCCGCACCCGTACTCCGGGCTGATCGTGCCGCCGCTGCGGTACCCCGACGGCAAGCTGTACCTGAAGTTCGCCGGCACCGGCGGCCTGCGGATCATCACCTCGAAGAAAGAGGCCACCGAGTGGCTCGCCGCCGGCGGGGACACCGAGGGCGCTGAAAACATGATCCATGCCCTGCGGCAACTGATGCCCGACCTGACGGTGCATTCGACCGTCACCCGGCCCTGCCTGGCCACCATGAACCACGCCAACACCCCGTACATCGGCCACGTCGTCGACCGGATCGTGGTGCTGACCGAGGGCGATCACGGGGTCACCGTGGGTGACGAGGCCGGACGGCTCGCCGCCGACCTGGCGCTCACCGGCATCTGGCGCGACTCCCTGCCGGCCCGGCTGTTCACCCCGCGGTTCGCCTGACTCCTCGGTCGTCCGCACCTGGACACTCACGAGGTTTCGACACGGTTCGCGCTGGCGCGAACCTGCTCAACCAGCGTAGCGAAGGAGGCCTGTCCGACGGTTCACCCCACGCGCTTCTTGTCGATGCAACCCAAAAGTGCAGATGCTCACCAAAAGCGCAGCACTTTTCGGTTGCCTATGCGCTTTTGAGGTGCATGTGTGGGTGGGGCGATGTTGTGTGCCGGTTTCCGGCTCCGTCGGAGGTCAGGACGGGGGCAGCAGGGACAGCCAGTCGCGGGGGCCGACGCGGGTGACGCGTCGGGCGGCCACGTCGACTCCGAAGGCGAGCCGGGACGGATCGTCACCTTCGGCGAAACACCAGGCTCCGTGCAGGGCGTCGCCGGCGCCGAGGGTGTCGACGGCGGTCACCGCGGGCACCGGCACTTCACCGGAACCTTCACGGTTCCACCACCGCACCGGGTCGGCGCCGTGCGTGATCGCGAGCATCCGCAACCCCAACCCGAGGCCGTGGGCGGCGGTGTCGGCGGCGGTCGCGGCGTCGGGGAATCGGAAGCTGGTCGAGCAGATGGCCACATCGGCCAGCGGCATCAGGTCGGCGAAGACCGGCTTCCACCGGCCGGCGTCGACGGTGACCTCCGCCCCGGCCCGTCGGGCCAGGTCGGCCGCAGCGACGGCCAGGTGCGGGTGGTGGCCGTCCACCAGCAGGGTGTCGGCGGCATCCAGAATCGCGGCCAGTTCGGCGGGCGGGGTGACCCGGTGTGCGGCGGCGTCGCGGGACACCACGGCGCGTTCGCCGGTGTCCTCCAACACGGTGATCGCCGAGACGGCCAGATCCAGGTCGAGGTCGGGGGTGGCATCGACCACCCGCACCCCGTGGTCGGCCAGTTCGGCGGCAACCAGCCCGGCGAGATGCCCCCGCCCCAGGGCGGTGACCAGGGTCGCGTCCCCACCCAGGGCGGCATGGGTGACCGCGGCATTGGTGGCCGGGCCGCCGGCGGCCCAGCCCTGCCACGACGCCGTCACCTTCTCGTCCGGCCCGGGTCGGTGGCTCACCCGGTGGATCACATCCAGGGTGGCCAACCCGACGAACACTCCCCGGCGCACGTCGGTTACTGGCTGGTGGCCAGGCGGGTGATCGCGTCGACCAGCCGGTCGGGGGCGATCCGGCGGAAGGTCATCACGGTCGCGGCGACCGCGCCCACCGGGTAGCGGGGTTTCGGCCTGGGTGCGGTGATGGATTTCACGATGGTGGCCGCGACCGTCTCGGGGGTGACGGTGAACGGTGGTTTCACCATCGCGTTCAGCACCTTCTCCACGCTGCGGGCCTGGTCGGCGTAGGCGGTGTCGGCGGATCGTTCCCGCAGCGAGGCGTGCGCGATCTGCGTCCATTCGGTCTCGACCGGCCCCGGTTCGACCATCACCACGTCGATGCCGAAGGGCTTGAGTTCCATCCGCAGGCAGTCCGACAGCAACTCCAGGCCGGCCTTGGTGGAGTGGTACCACCCGGCCAGCGGCTGGTAGATCTCGGCGGCGATCGAGGTGATGTTGACGATCCGACCCCGGCCCTGTTCCCGCATCGTCGGGGTCACCAGTTGAATCAGCCGGGCCGCTCCGAAGACGTTCACCTCGTACTGGTGCCGGGCCTCGGCCAGGGGGACGTCCTCGACCGCCCCGTAGGAGCCGTACCCGGCGTTGTTGACCAGCACGTCGATGCGGCCCTGCTCGGCCAGGATGCGCTGCACCCCGGCGGTCATCGACTCGTCGTCGGTGACGTCCATCGCGAAGGTGTGCACCCCCAGGGCGGCCAGTGCTTCGAGTCGTTCGGTGCGCCGGGCCACGCCGTAGACCTCCCAGCCCAGCGAGTTGAGTCGGCGGCAGGTGAGCTCACCGAATCCGGACGAGGCTCCGGTGACCAGGGCAACAGGGGACACGGCACACTCCTTGTTCGGGGTGGGTCCACCCTACAAACCTCACGCGCTCAACTGCCGCGACCCGGTGTGCTGGTCGTCGTCCTCGTCGTCGCTGAGCAGGTGCCAGTCGGTGTCGTCGTCGACCATCCGGCGACGTCGACGCGCCACCGTCACCCCGGCCCCGGCGGCCAACAGCAGGCCTCCCCCGGCGAGCGCGCCGATGGCTTCCACCGGTATCCGCCAAGCCGCGTCGGCCTCGGGTTCGGTGCGGGCGGGTGGTCCGCCCGGACATTCGGGCAGGTTCGCGAGCAGATCACCGATCAGCGCGGCAGCGGCCTCGGCGATGAGCGCCTCGTCGTATCCCTGGTGAATCGGACGGGCCCGGTCGGTTTCGGAGGTGATCGTGGACGCCCCCAACATCACCCGGGCCAAGGGCGAACCCGCATCACAGATGATGTCGCCGGCGTTGCACACCGAGATCACCCGGTGCCGCAGGGACTCGGGTATCTCCATCGCGTGGTACCGGGCCACCCGTTGCATGCGCGGCATCGCCAGGTCACCCTCGCTCATCGCCAGGGTGGTGCGAATCACCGCCTTCAACCCGATCCGGTCGTCGCTGTCGCGGGCCACCTGGGCGGTCTCGCGCAGATAGTGCACCGCCGCGACCAGGCCGGTGGCCGAATCGTCCCCGGTGCCGAACTCGGTCACCTGCTGGGTCGGGTAGTGCAGCGGGTTGCCGAACAGCAGGGCCCCGGCCAACTGGGGCGCCTCGCCCCGTTCGGCCAGGGTTTCGGTGATCACCTGCGCGCCCTGGGAGAAACCGGCCAGCACCCAGCGTTCGTTCGGACAGCGGGTGGCCGAGTCGTCCAGGATGCGGTGCAGTTCGGCGCGTCCGGCCTCGACCGAGCGCAGGTAGTCGTTGTCGGGCATCTCCTCGTCGAACAGCAACCGCTCCACCCCGATGTCGGTCAGGGTGTACGGCGACGCGGCCGGAAAGTCCAGGGCGATCTCCCGCACCTGGGCGCGGGGCCGGTCCCCGTCCACGTGTTCGGTGTGGGCGATCAACACCTCCCGGACGCGTTCGATCGTCGGCCCCCAGGGCCACTCCTCGCCCGAACCGCGTACCCCGACGAACAACACGTCACCGCACTGGTCGGTGACGGTGCGGGCGGGCTGGTCGGCCCAATCCAGGCCGGTGTCGGCGGCTGCGGGCGCAGCAGAGGGGCCGGCGACCAGTGCAACGGCCGCCAGCCCCAGAAGCGCTGCTCTCGCGATGGGATGCACGTCATCCAGTGAAGCCGAGGGCACCAAGTCGATGCCAACCCGGTGGTGCGATTACCAGACCATCGGATACAGGATGAGAGCCGCCAGCCACTGCATCACCAGCGCGAACAGCACCGGCCACCAGCCCCTGGCCCGGCACAACGCCGAGTTGACGGTGCCGGCAAGCCCACCGGCCACGCCGATCATCAGGATCAGCCAGGCGACGGCCATCGGGCCGGGCAGATGCCGGTAGTCGAGCATGCCCGGGGTCATCAGCAGCAGGGTCGAGGGAACCAGCACCGCCACCGCCACCATCAGGGTTGCCCACCACGGCAAACCTGCCACTCCGTAGGGCGAAGCGGCGGGGCGAACGTGATCCTGCGCAGTCACGTCTGGTGTGACGTCAATACCCCGGGTCTGGTTCCCCGGGGCGAGGTGGGCCACACTGGGGAAGCACCGCGTCGTTCGAGGAGGAATCATGCTGGATGAGCAGGGACGTCCGATCGGTTACTGGTTGAAGTTGGTCGATCACCTGCTGGACGCCGCCTTTCTGGAAACCCTCGGGGAGTCCGGTCTGTCCCGGCGGCATTGGCAGATTCTGAACCTGATCGGCAGCGGCTCGCGCACCGTCGAGGAGACCGACATCGCGCTCGCCCCCTTTCTCGGGGTGCGCGGCGCCAGCGCCCCCTTCCTGGACGACCTGCAGCGGATCGGGTGGATCGAGGTCACCGAACAGCAGGTGTCGATGACCCCGGACGGCCAAGCGGCCTCCACCGAGATCCGCGCCAACGTCGATCGGCAGCGGGAACGGGTGGCCACCGGGATCAGCGACGAGGCCTGGCACACCACGTTGAGCACCCTGCAGGCGATGGCGGCCAACCTCGGCTGGACGGGCAGGGAGTCACCGGCGTCCTGAACACCCGTAGGGTGGGCTGTCATGAGTACCGGACCTTTGGTGGCGGCCGCGGACGGCTCGGCGTTGGGCAACCCCGGCCCGGCCGGGTGGGCGTGGTACATCGACGACGATTGTTGGGCCGCCGGCGGGTGGGCGCACGGCACCAACAATATGGGCGAGTTGATGGCCGTGCTCGACCTGTTGCGGCAGACCGCCCACCTGCCCGAGCGGGAGTTGCGGGTGCTGTGTGATTCGCAGTACGCGATCAACGTGATCAGCAAGTGGACGCCGGGCTGGAAACGCAAGGGCTGGAAGAAGGCCGACGGGAAACCGGTGCAGAACGTCGAACTGGTCAAGGCCCTGGACGAGGCGATGACCGGCCGCTCGGTGACCTTCGAGTGGGTCAAGGGGCATGCCGGGCACCGGATGAACGAGGCCGCCGACCTGCGGGCGCGCACCGCGGCCGAGGCCTACCGGGACGGACGCGACCCGAACCCGGGCCCGGGCTTCCCCGATGGGGAATCGGGTTTGCCGGCCCCGCAACTGGTGCCCGGGTCGACCGAACCCGAACCGGACCTGTTCTCGCTGCTGGACGAAGCCACCGAGGTGGGCGACCGGGACGTGGTGATCGGTCTGGAAGAGGATCTGTTGTCGCCGGAGGTGCGCGGTGATCCGGCCCGGGTGGCCGAGTTGTTGCACGCCGACTGGCGGGAGATCGGTGCGTCCGGACGGATCTGGACGCGCGCCGAGATGCTGTCGGTGATCGGGCCGCTGCCGTCGGTCCCCCAGGTGGATCCGGTGTCGCTGCACTGGCTCGGCGACGACGCCGTGGTGCTGGTGTGGCGGGCGATCACCGATACCGGCAGCACGCTGCGTTCCTCGGTCTGGCAACGCCAGGGCGGGCGGTGGCAGCAGCGCTTCCACCAGGGCACCCCGGAAAGCTGACCCGGGGTTCGGCGGTCACTGGTTTCGAGACGGCCCTGCGGGCCTCCTCAACCGACGTGACCACCCA
>JAAYAO010000295.1 GCA_012719335.1 Propionibacterium sp.
CAGAGTCGTGGCGGCACCGGTCTGCCCTCGTTGGGCGGCCAGCATCAGCGCCGCGGCCACCGCGTCGGCGTCGGGGCTGTCCAGTTCGTCGGCGAAGGCACCCAGCGCATCGCGTGGGGTCCACCGGTCGTTCAGGCGGGCGACCAACCGGTTCACCGGTGCGGCGATGTACTCCGGCGCGGAGCGGCGCCCCACCCGGATCGCGTCGGCGACGGACCGTCCGGTGGCCATCGTCGCGGCCAGGGTGCGCACCCAGCGGTCGAGGGCCTGCATCACCTCGATGTCGCGGTTGGGTGGGGCGGTCAGCAACCGCGGCCCGAGCAGCACCGCCAACACCACCACCGGCACCCACACCAGCCAACCGGTCGCAGCGGCGAGCACCACCCCGGCGGCGAGCGCGATCACGCCGCGCACCCCCACGGTGGGCAGCCGCAGCCGACGACGGCGCCGCGGTGCCGGTGCCGGTGCCGTGGGGCGCAGACCGGCCACGATCAGCCACATCCCCACCGGTACCAGGGCGCCGGCGGCCGCCCACAGGGCGATCATCGCTCGGCCGTTCGGTAGCGGGCCAGTTCGGCGGCCAGGGTCGGGTCGGGGTGGAAAACCGGGTGACCGCCGGGTTCGTGCCGGTAGGTGCGGTGCAGCACCGGGCGTCCGTTCTCGATCGATCCGGTCAGGGACTGCACCTCCCCGACCAGCCGGGTGCGTCGTCCACCCCGCCAGGTGTCGTCGATCAACCGGACGTGCACCAGTAGGTGCAGGTGGTGGGCGATCTGGTGGTAGGCCTCGGCGATGGACACGACTCCGGCCTGGGCCACCCGGGCGGCCAACCGGTCCACCGTGGAGGCGGCCGAGTGGGCGTGGGTGGTGGCCATCAGCCCGGATCCGGATTGGGCGGCCTCGAACATTGCCCCGGCCTCGACGCCGCGGACCTCGCCGACGATCAGGCGGGACAGGTTCTGTCGCAGCGCTTCGGGCATCAGATCGGCCACGGTCACCTCACCGACGCGGCGGCCGTCCTGCATCTCACCCATTCCGGTGCGGGCCTGCAGGGCCAGGATGTTGCCCCGCCCCGGTTGCAGATGGGTGAGCAGTTCGTAGTCGGTTTCGAGGGTGCCGAACCGTTCGTGGTGCGGAATCTCGGCGATCAGGGCCCGGAGCAGGGTGGTCTTGCCCGCGCCCTGATCCCCGGAAATGATGATCGATTTGCGGGCCCGCACCGCGGCGGCGAGGAAGTCGGCCAGGTCCCGGGGCAGCATCCCGCCACGCACCAGCTCCGGCAGGGTCACCTCGGTCATGGTGTGTTGCCGGATGGTGATGGACGGCCGATGGGACAGCCCGAAAGCGATCGCATGGAGCCGGAAGCGATTGCCGAGTGCGAGCGTCATCGTCGGGTGGGCGTCGTCGAAGGGTCGGCTGGGCCGGCTCGTTTCGCCCAGGTAGCGGACGGCTTCCACGAGCTCCTCGTCGCTGTCGGCCACCGGTGGGTGGGCGCGTCGGGTGCCGTCGCCGTACTGGATCTGTACCGAGTCCCAGCCGGTGATCTCGATGTTCTCGGCCTCGGGGATCTGGAACAGCGGCTGCCACCGGCCGTAGCCGAAGACGGCGTCCTCGACGGCGGCGCTGTAGGTCTGTTCGGTGGCCCGGTCCCACAGTTCCCGGCCGGAGGATTGCAGTTGTTCGGCATGCTGGGCGACCACCCGTTGAATCACCGAGCGACCCAGCAGGCGCCGGTCGGCATCGGTGACCGTGGAGCCGCGCAGGACGAGTTGTTCGGTCTCCTGTGAAATCAGCTCGGCCGCTCGGCGGCGCAGTTGCACCACCACCGGCCATTCCACCGATCCGGCGGGTTCGCCGGCTCCGTTCTGCTTCGCCCCCAGCCACCGGGCCACCTCCGCGCGGGTGTCCTCCGCGGCGGCTGCCCGGTGCGGGCGGGCCGCCCCGGCGGGCCTGGACTCCGGTGCGGCGGTGTTCACGGGGTGTTCGGCAGCCGGGTGCGGACTCGGTGCAGTGGGTGGCGGGGCTGTGCCTGGCGGGGCGGTGGACGGGGTGGCCGGGCCCGTAGCCGGTGTTACCGGTTGGTTCTGCTCGTGCTCTTCGGTGCCGGCCCCCGCACCGACCGAGGGGGCTCGGCCGGGTTCCGGGACGGAGGTGATCGGCGCAGTCGCGGAGCGTCGCGCGGCCGGCAACCAATCATCGGCCTCGTCGTCGGGCCACACGGTGACCACGTGGGTTCCGGCCGACCCGTTGCGAATCTCGTCCGGAATCGCGCTGAGCAGGGGCACCTCGGACAGTCGCGTGGGTTGTTCGGTCATCACACCCCCTCGGTTTCGGTGGCGTGCAGCAGGGTCATCCCCGCGTCCTGCAGGGAGCGGGCCAGGGCCGAGCGGATGAACCGGCGGGTGTGGGTGGCCCCGTCGGACAGCACCGCGGCCGCGTCCGGATCCCAGGGCAGGGTGACCAACACCGGCTGCCCGAACTGGGCGGTGATGTCGCGGCTGGAATAGGGACGCTGCGGCCCCACCACGAGCAGCGCCACCCGGGTACCGACCGCCGAGGCCCGCTCGGTCGTCGCTTCGATCACCCCACCCAAGCCGGCCAGGGATCGCAGGTCACTGCGCACCACGAGGACGAGCAGGTCGGCCAGGGCCAGCACCGGATCAGGCAAGCCCGGCCCGACCCGACCTGCGTCCAGCACGATGTCGAAACCGCTGCGCAGCCCGCGCAGACTCTCGGCGAACTCCTCCCAGACCGGCTCGAACAGTGCCGCGGCGGCGGGGTGGGCGAAGCCGGGGTGGAACAACCGCTGCACCGTGGCGTCCTCGATCAGCCGGAACACCTGGGCCAACGGTTCGAGATCCCGGCCCTCCCGGTGCGCGGCGGTGTGCGCACCCATCCCCCGTCCGCCGGCGTCCTGCCCCTGCAGGAAACCTGCGAGGATCGGCCGACCCGCGTCGCGATCGATGTCGATCAGAATCACGTCCCGGGGCCAGAACATCGTCAACCCGACCGCCGTCGAGGTGACTCCCGGCGCCCCGGTGGCCGAGGCCAAACACACCACTGCCATCTCAACCGACCCGAATCAGGGAGAGGTTGTCGGTGGCGGCGAGGCGGGCCACCAACTCGGCCTGCTCTCGGGGCACCGAGACGTCCAGCACCATCGCGGTGCCGTCGGCCGAGGCGATCGCCGTCGTGGCGACCACCGCGGGTACTGCCGCATTGTGGCTGGGTTCGGTGCCGTTGGGCCCGACAACCGGCACCAGAATCACCTCGGTGCCGGGCGGCAGATCGGCCAGCGGCAGTCGCCCCGGGGCCAGTTTCAGACCCACATGCACCTGCCCGTCGGCCACGTCGGGGTCACCGACCGCACCGTCGGGCAGCAGGGAACGCTCCGTGAGGTCTCGGCGTGCGGTGCTGCCGACCAGGTCGGCGACGCGGTCACCGGGCACCACCGACACCCCGGGTGCGGAACCGATCGTGACCACCCCGAGGTCGCCGGGTTCGATCACCTCGCCGCGCGAGACCGGACGCAGTACCTGCACCACCGTTTGGGAGGCGGTGGCCTGACCGTACAGACCGACTCCGCCCAGCGCACCGAGCACCAGACACAACACGCCCGCGGCCACCCATACCGGACGCCTGCGGCTCCGCAGACCCGAGCCGGAGGCCGGCACCTCGATACCGAGTTCGGCATCGCGCTGCTGCGCGGTGGGGGTGTGTTGCATCGCCGGGCCTTTCGTGTTGACCGCAACCTAGCTGGCCGAGGGGTTCGCCCCGCCGACCAATATGGTCACGATCGGATAACTTCGCGTGTCGGTGCCGGGTCAGGCCGCGGCCAGTGCCTCTCGGATTTCGGGTCGGGTGAGACGCTGCACCAGTTCTTGTCGATGCTCGGCCATCCGGCGCACGTACCTACTGCATCGGTACCGCACCATCTCGGGGCTTATGCCGTGCATCCGGGCGGCTTGTTCTCCGCTGAGGCCGATAACGTACACGCTGATCAGTACCTCGGCGGTGTGCCGGTCGATCACCCCGAGCTCTTCGGCGGCATCAATCAGTTGCCGGCTCAACGGTCGGGGTTCCGGGGCGGGGCCGAGCCGGAGCTCCAGGATCCCGGTCTCCACCGGCGCCACACCATCTGCACCCCGCTCGGCCAGCACGGCCTTCAGGGTGTCCAGGGCTAGGTTCGCGGCCACCCGATGCACCCGGCGCTGCAGGGCATAGGCCTGCACCTGCAACCACAGATGCGCCAGGTAGTCGTCGAACTCGGCGTCCGCGTCACGGGCGGCCATCCGGCGCAGTTTGGGAGCCATCGTCCGGGCGATGAGATGGTCGGCCACCCGACAGCCGATCTGCGACCAGGCAATCAGGAACAGCAGCACACGGTCGGGGCTGCGCCGGATCGCGTCCAGGACGTCGGCGGCGTCGCGGCAGCCGGTCAGGTCGGGGTTGTCACGGGCCCAGCGTCGGACGGTCAGTTCACAGCTCTCGGGTTCGGGCCACAGGCGACCGTTCCAGGTCAGGCCGGTGGCGGGTGGCGGTGTGGGTGCCGGTGCGGTGGTCATCTTCGCTCCTGAGGGTAGGTACCGGGGATGTCACCCATCCTGCTGAAGCGGTGTTGTGCACGGTGTTGTCCGACCGCGGCCGGGTGTTGTCCGAAGCCGTGAGCGTGTTGTCACCGGACACCCGCAGCGGCCCGCCGCGACGGGGCAGGCCCGGCCCGTCCGGACACTGTTTGCCCGTACGAGCGGGTTATCGGGTGGGGGTGCACACCGTCGGCGACTATGCGGTGCGCGGTGCCCTGGCGGCAGCCTTCCGAACCGTGACTCGCTGACAAGGTCGCGATGCCCCGTCAACGGGCAATCCGGTGAGCAGTCATCGGAGCGGGAAAAGGTTGATCCAGGACGTCGGCAGCACCCGGCGTTCCTTCCTGCGGAACGGCCGATCAATCATAGTCGACAAAGATCCTCCTTTTCTAAGGGTTTCCCTAAGAAATCAGGAGACTTGCCTCACAAAACCCTTCCTCGGTGCTTGCCCAACCCGTAGACTTAGGTCATCCTCACAAGGGATCAACAAATCGCCTGGGGGCCGCTCGGAAATGTGACCAGCGGTCCCCGGTGCAATTCCGGGGGTTTTTCGCTCCACGGCCCTCCCACCGGTCCACCCGAACCCGCGTCACGAACCCACAGCCCCGCTGTCGTTACGATGTGGCGAACCCGGGGAAGGAAACCTCACGTGGAGCTGGTCACCTCGATGCGTCGCCTGTGGCGCCACGCATTGTTCCGGCGACTCTTCGCGGTGCGGTTGGTGACCCAGGCCGCGGACGGCTGCCTGCAGGTCGGGATGGCGTCCTACATCCTGTTCTCCCCCACCCACGCCCCCGATGCGTGGTCCATCGCCCTGGCGCTGGCGGTGACCCTGATGCCCTTCTCGATCGTCGGCCCGCTGGTCGGGGTGGTGCTCGACCGGTGGAATCGGCGCACCGTCATCTTCGTCACCGACGCCATTCGGGTGGTGGCGGGCCTGGTCCTGGCCGGCTTGGTGGCCACCGGCCTGCGCACCACGGTGTCGTCGATGGTTTTCTTCGGCATCGTGCTGGTCGCGATGAGCCTGAACCGCTTCCTGATGGCCGGTCTCGGCGCCTCCCTGGCCCACACCGTCGACGACGACGAGTACCTGCTGGCCAACTCGGTGATCTCACCGGTGGGGCCGCTCGGGGTGGTGATCGGCGCCGGGATCGCCGCCGCCGTCCGGCTGGGGTTGGACGGGGTGTTGGAGTCGTACCAGGCCGACGCCTTCATCTTCATCGCCGCCGCGATCGGTTTCGCTCTCTCGGCCCTGATCGCGACCCGTTTCGAGCCGAACGCCCTGGGCCCGGACGTGCGCCGGGGGGTCCGGGTCGTGGAGGTGTTGCGCGGCCTGCAACACGCCGCGGTGCACCTGTACCGACGCCGTCCGGCCCTGCTCGGTATCGCCGCCCTCGGGGCCCACCGGGTGGTGTACGGCCTGGTGATGACCGGCGCGATCCTGATCCACCGCAACCACCTCAACGGCAACAACACCATCAACGAAGCCCTGGCCCAACTCGGGGTGTGGGCGGGCGCCACCGGCGCCGGCTATCTGCTGGCCGCGGTGGTCACCCCGCTCGGCACCCAGCGGTTCGGGGTGCGGGTGTGGATCATTCTGCTGACGGTCGTGTCGGCCCTGGTCCAGGCCTTCCCCGGCAGTTGGTTCGTCCATCCGGCCCTGGTGGTGACCAGTTTCGTCCTCGGCATCTGCATCCAATCGCTGAAGAACTGTGTCGACACGCTGGCGCAGGCGCACATCGACGACGGTCTGAAGGGCCGGGTGTTCACCCTCTTCGACATGGTCTTCAACACCGCGATGGTGCTCGGAGCCGTGCTGGGAGCCCTGCTGCTGCCCGCCGACGGAGCTTCGGGGGCGGTGTTCCTGGGTGCGTCGGCCGCCTTCGCCCTGATCGCGATCGGGTTCGCCTCGATCAGCCAGCCGATCGGCAGCGCCGAGTTCAACCGGGGTACCCACCGGGCCCGAACCCACGCCTGACCCGCCGGGGCACGGGACGGATTCCTGGCTTCGACAAGGGCCGCATGCGCGGCCTGCTCAACCGACGGAATCCCTGCCCGTCCGTACAAGCGGCGCGGTCAGTGCCGGATGCTCAACAGGCGGAATCCGTGCCCGGTGCGTACGCGGGCGTGGGGGATGGTCGACGCGGTCAGTGCCGTGGGCTCATGATCCGTGGCCTCGGTATGCGCCTCATCGAACCGGGTTTCGACACGGATCGCTGCGCGATCCGGCTCAACCAGCGTGCTGCGCGACTCAAACCGCGAGCATGGGAGGCGCCGAAGCCATAATGTCCTCTGCTCGCTCCAGGCTTGCGTTTTCAGTCGCCACTGCTCACCAACGTGCCGGACGAGCGGGGTTCAGGGGTGAGGGGCCATGGCTCCTGAGCGATCCGCCTCGCACGGCGGGTACGGCTTGCGTCAGCACGGCTCGGACGAGCAGGGCTCGCGCCCGACTTCCAGTCTCAGCCACCGCTGCAGACCAGCGGGGCAAACTCCAAGGGGTTTCCGCCGGCCGCAGCGGGCTCGCCCCACGCGGGGTCAGGCTTGTTCGGCCCACCAGCGGCGCAGTTCGGCGGCGGCGGCTTCCTCACCGAGGGGGCCGCGGTCGATCCGCAACTCCAGCAGGTGCCGGTAGGCCTTGCCGACCGCGGGGCCGGGCTCGATACCGAGGATGTCGATGATCTGGTCGCCGTTGAGGTCGGGGCGCATCGCGTCGAGCTCTTCCTGGGCGGCCAAATCGTCGATCCGGCCCTCCAGATCGTCGTAGGCGGTGCGCAACCGGGTGGCCTTGCGCTTGTTGCGGGTGGTGCAGTCGGCCCGGGTCAGAATGTGCAGCCGCTCCAGTTCGTCCCCGGCATCGCGGACGTAGCGGCGCACCGCCGAGTCGGTCCAGTTGCCGTCGCCGTACCCGTGGAACCGCAGGTGCAGTTCCACCAGCTTCGCGATCGCCTTGATCTCGTCGTTGCTGAAGTGCAGCTTCTGCAGCCGCTTGCGGGTCATCTTCGCCCCCACCACGTCGTGGTGATGGAACGACACCTTGCCGCCGGGCTCGAACTTGCGGGTCGCCGGTTTGCCGATGTCGTGCAGCAGCGCGGCCATCCGTCCGATCAGGTCGGGGGCGTGACCACGGGCCTTCTCCAGGGCGATCGACTGGTCCAACACCGTCAGCGAGTGCTCGTAGACATCCTTGTGCCGGTGGTGCTCGTCCACCTCGAGCTTCAACGCGGGCAGTTCCGGCAGCACCCGCCGGGCCAGGCTGGTCTGCACCAGCAGGTCGAGCCCGGCGCGCGGACGATCGGTCAGCACCAGTTTGCTGAGTTCATCGCGGTTGCGTTCGGCCGAGACGATGTCCAGCCGATCACCCATCGCGGTCATCGCCGCCACCACCTCGGGAGCCACCCGGAAGCCGAGCTGGCTGCTGAACCGGGCCGCCCGCATCATCCGCAGCGGGTCGTCGCTGAACGAATCCTCGGGGGTTCCGGGGGTGCGCAGCACGCCCTCGGCCAGATCGTCCAGCCCACCGAAGGGGTCGATGAACTTGGTCTCCGGCACCCGGATCGCCATCGAGTTCACGGTGAAGTCGCGCCGCACCAGATCGTCGGAGAGCCGGTTACCGAAGCTCACCTCGGGTTTGCGCGACTCATGGCGATACACGTCGGCGCGGAAGGTGGTCACCTCGATCAACCACTCCACCCCACCGGAGGTGACCTTGCACCCGATGGTCCCGAAGGCCTTGCCGACCGTCCAGACCGTCGATGACACCCGGTGCAACAGGCTCTCGATGTCATCGGGACGCGCCGAGGTGGTGAAATCGAGGTCGTTACCCAACCGGCCCATCAACGCGTCGCGTACCGAGCCACCCACCAGGTACAACTCGTGGCCGGCCGAGTCGAAGGCCTCGCCCAAGGCGTCCACGACCGGCGCGATACGCAACAACTCTGCGACCGCGTTCGTCTGGGCCCGACTCAGATTCGACACGAGGGATCACTTTACCGTCATCCGCGCCCGAACGCCGGTTCGGGACGGGGCGCCGACGTTGCGGACGATCGCCCGAGCGGCCATCGAGATCGAGTACCCCGACGCGTTGCAGGTGGCTCATCACCGCGGCGAGCGCCACGATGGGCGCGAACATCTCCAGACTCTCCTCGACCAGCTCCTCGAGATACATGAAATCGAGCAGCACATGAGCCGGTGCCATCCGAATGAACAGCCCACTGAGCCCTTCGAGCACCACCGCACCCGAGGCGAAGATCAGCAGGCTCACCAGCAGCCATCGCCGCACCGCGGTGGGCAGGGCTCGCACCAGCCACCACAGCACCGCCACACCGCTGCCGGCCAGCAGCACACCGGGGATCAACCATTCATGGGTGGCGAAGTTTCCCGTGGTCATGCCGAAAATCACGGGCAACTGCTCGTGCACCATGATCTTGTCGTCGATGCTGAGCAGCGTCACCCCGACGGCCAGGCCCACCCAGGCGGCACGCGCCCGGCCGCGCACCGTGACGGCCGCCACCACACAGGCGACGGCCACGAGCGCGACCAGCACCACGCTGTACCAGGTTCCGAAGGAATGCTCGGCGTTCAGGTCGAACCACATCGCCACGTTCTTGGGCAGGGCGGCGAACCGGGCATGAAACACATGCAGCGCCAGATGTGCGATCCCCACCACGACGATGCCCACGACAA
>JAAYAO010000296.1 GCA_012719335.1 Propionibacterium sp.
CCTTCTCGGCGAACCGGCGCACCACCGCGCCGTCCTCCTCGATGCCTCGGCTGAAGCCCTGGTAGGCCATGTCCAGGAATGCCGTCAGGCCCGAGGCGTTCACCACCTCGATCACCCGGTCCCAGTCGGCGGGGGAGAGGTCGTAGCCGGTGGGGTTGTGGCAGCAGGCGTGCAGCACCACGATCGTGCCCGGCGCGGCGGCCTGCAGGTCGGCGATCATCCCGTCCACGTCGACACCCTTGGCCTCGGCGTCGTAATAGCGGTACGTCTCGACGGTGAAGCCGGCCCGGGTGAACAGTGCCCGGTGGTTCTCCCAGCTCGGGTTCGAGATCAGCACGGTGGCCTCCGGGCTGATCCGGCGCAGAAAATCGGCGCCGATCTTCAATGCGCCCGTGCCGCCCAGGGCCTGCACGGTGACCACCCGGTTGTCGTTCAGCACCGCGGAATCGGCGCCGAATACGAGCTCTTGCACATTGCGGTCGTAGGTGGGCATGCCGTCGATGGCGAGGTAGCCCTTCGGGGCGGGGTGCTCCGCCAGCTTCTTCTCGGCGGCCTCGATGCAGCGCAGCAGCGGCAGCTTGCCGGTGGCGTCCTGGTACACGCCGACGCCGAGGTTCACCTTCTTCGGGTTGGTGTCGGCCTTGAACTGTTCGGTCAAACCGAGAATGGCGTCCGGGGGAGCCTGCTGGACGTTGCTGAACAAGGACATCGGAAGTTACCGCCTTTCGTGCGCACCCCAAGGCTAACGCCGCGGGCCGCCGGCACGTGGCAGTGACTGCAGTGCAGTACGGGTCAACTCAGCGCCGGGGCGACCTCCGCGGCGAACTGCTCCAGGCTGCTGCGGTCGTAGGCGGCATCGGGGAAGTAGGTGATCGTGTACTGCAGGCCCGCCTGCTGATACCGGGTCAGTTGCTCGGCGACCTGCTCGGGGGTGCCGCTGGCCGGGGAGTTGCGCAGGTCGTTGCCCATCTTCCGGACGGTGTCGGCCGGCACCACCTTCGACCAGCGGTCCTCCAGGGCCCGGATCTTGTCCTCCACCTCGGCCTCGGTGCCGGCGACCACCGTGTTGAAGTTCGACGACTTCACGATCCGGTCGTAATCGGTGCCCAGGTCGCGGCAATGCCCGGCCAGGATCTCCGCGCGCCGGGCGAAGCCGTCCGGTTGGCCGAAGAAGTTCGTGTAATCGGCGTAATGCGCCGCGATCCGCAGGGTGACCTTCTCGCCGCCGCCGGCGATCCACAACGGGATCCGGGACGGGCCGTCCTGCAACGGTCGGGGTTGCACGATCGCGCCGTCCACCCGGTAGTAGCGGCCGTCCAGGGTGGCCTTGCCGGTGGTCCAGGCCTGCCGGAAGATCTCCACGCCCTCGCGCAGCATCCGCAGCCGGTCACCCACCTCGGGGAAGCCGTACCCGTAGGCCCGCCACTCGTGCTCGTACCAGCCGCCACCGATACCCATCTCGATCCGGCCACCGCTGATGTGGTCGCAGGTCGCGGCCACCTTCGCCAG
>JAAYAO010000297.1 GCA_012719335.1 Propionibacterium sp.
GCGTCGGTTGAGCAGCTCGCGTCAGCGAGCGTCCGTCGAAACCAGCCGCGCCCGACAGCCGAACTCGGCGTCCCCGATGCACAGCCTTCGAATCAACCCGGAGAGTCACCCCGGAGGGTTGCCGGCCAGATCGGCCAGGTTGTCCAGAATCGCGGTGGTGACCTCGTCCGGACTCTCCTGCTGCATCAGGTGGCCGGCGGCGTCGATCATCGTGACCTTGCGCAGATCACTCCAGTGGTCCCGCAGTTTCTGCAGCGGTTCGTCGCCGTGGAAGGTGTCCAGGTCGATGTCGTTCTCCGAGCCGATGAAGTAGTAGGGCACATCGGCGGCGTTGTCGGCGTAGGGAGCACGGTCCTGCCAGACCAGATCCATCGACCGGTACCAGTTCAGGGCGGCGACGAACCCGGACGCGGAGTAGTCGGCCACATAGTGCTCCAGGTCGGCCTCGCTCAACCACGGCCAGGGCAGCGGCGGTGCCTCGGGGAGCGCGTCGACGTAGTGGGTGCCGGGCGGATGCCGGAAGACCGCGTGATAGTCACCCTCGCCGGACAGCGCCCAGAGCACCCGGGTGAAGAACTCCCGGGGGCGGGCGTTCAGGTCGGCGACCGCCTCGTCGTACTGGTTCACGAAGTAGGCGATGTGCAGGAAGTGCTTCTCGGCCATCCGGTTGTAGCCGGTGAGCGGCGATTCGGAGCCGCCGGTGAAGAACGGGTTCTCCAGGCCGATGATGCCGCGCACCCGTTCGGGGTGCAGGTGGGCGATGTCATAGGCGGTCATCACCCCGAAATCGAGACCGATGAAGATGGCCTGCTGCTCGCCGTGGTGATCGAGCAGGCCGAGCACATCGTCCACCCGATCCCGGACGTGGTAGGCGGACAGTTCCTCGGGGCCCTCGGTGCGTCCCATCCCGCGCAGGTCGGGGGCGACCACCCGATACCCGGCCGCGGCGATCGGGCCGATCTGGTGTCGCCACGAGTAATAGGTGTGCGGGAAGCCGTGCAGCAGCACGACCAGAGGCCCCCAGCCCTGCTCCACCCAGTGGGTGCGAATCCCGTTGATCGTCGCGTAGCGATGGTGCCAGCCGGCCGCCATGATGACCTCCCTCGTTGACCGCCGACGCTAGGAGAGCGATTTCTGTCGGGGCAACCGGGCTTTCCGCTGGCCGGATGCGGCACGCCAGTGAGTCTGCGGAGGGGTCCGACGCCAAGATCGTGTGAGATGCTGCGCGGATAGGGGGTAAGACCTCACACAATCATGTGGTCTCCGGCGATGGTGGCACTGGCCCGGCTGGTTTCGACGGGCTCAACCGACGCCGGGTGGCTGGTTTCGACGGGCTCAACCGACGCCGGGGCGGCTGGTTTCGACGGGCTCAACCGACGCCGGGGGTTGCGGGCTCGACGAATCCGTCCAGCACGAGGGCGGGCCAGCGCTCCAGCACCTCGGTGCGCAGGGCGTTCGCGTCGGCTTCGAGCACCTGGGCCACGGCGGAGATCAGCACCCCCAACGACAGGTCGCCGTCGCAGGCGCCGAGGATTCCGCCCAGAGCGGTGTCCACCTCGACCGCTCGGCAGAAACCGCGGCGGGAGCGCAACACCACATGTTCGGGGTCGGCGGCGCCGGGCCGGCCGAGGGTTTCCTGGTCGATCCCGTCGGCCAGCGTCCAGTGGGTGTTCACCATTCGCTCCGCCGACAGATCCAACGTCGCGGCGTCCCCGGCGGCGGCGAAGGCCTCCCCGACGGGTTGGACGATCTGATGCGGCCAGGTCTCCACCCGCTGCACCCCGGCCCGGTGGGATTCCGGCCGGATCACCTGCAGCCACCCCATCCCGACCGCTTCCACCCCCAGGGCGTCGAAGTAGCTCAACCACTCGCGGTACCGGGGCGCCCACTCGTCGGTGCCGGTCAGACCGGCGTCGGCCAGCCACATCTCGATGTACTCGTAGGGGTCGAGCAGTTCCCGCTCCAGCACCAGCAGGTCGAACTCCGGGCCGACCCACTCCCGCAGCCGTTCGGCCCAGTCCCGATCGCGCAGGTGGGCCCAGTTGCCGAGCACCTGCAGGCGCCCACCCGGGGCCAGTCGGGGCAGGGCTTCGGTGACCACCCGTTGCATCAACCCGTCACCGGTCAGCCCCGACTCCCGGTAGGTCAAGCGTTCGGCCTCCGGCCGCGGCGGGCTCATCACGAACGGAGGGTTGGTCACGATCAGGTCGAAGAGGTCGTCGGCGACCGGCGCGTACAGGTCGCCCAGCCGGCCGTCGACGTCCGCCCCGCTCAGCCCCCACGTCCAGCGCGCCAACTCCAGAGCCCGGGGGTTCAGGTCGGTGGCCACCACCCGGTCGACATGCCGGGCCAGATGCAGTGATTGCACCCCGCACCCGGTGCCCAGATCGAGGGCCCGGGCGACCGGGCGGCGCACGGTCAGTTGCGCCAGGGTGGTGGAGGCCGGCGAGACTCCCAGCACGTAGTCGGGGGCGGTCGGGGTGCCGGAGTGGTCGAGGCTGGGGGAGAGGTCCGACACCACCCATCCGGTGGCCCCGTCGTCGTCCGACCCGTAGGGGCGCACGTCCACCGCCGCGGCCACCCGATCACCCAGGTCGGTCAACAGGCCGTGCTCGGTCAGCCCCGACAGCAACCCGGGCAGCGCCCGCTCGGCGTCGACGTGCGACACCGACTGCTGCAACAGCCAGAGCCGGGCCAAGGTGGCCTGCGGGTCGTCATCGGTGCCGAGGGCGGCCTCGGTGGCGATCGTGGTGTTTCGCCACAGACCGGCCTGCCCCGCCTCGCCGATCCGCTGCAGCACGGCGTCCGGGGTCCAGTCGGCGGCCAGTAGGGCGTCGCGGAAACGGGCGATGAGATCGGTGCGGGGCATGGCCACATCGTTGCATCCCGGCCGACGTGCGCCCAGTTGCCAGGGGTTTCGCCCACCGGGGACGCGCTCGGCTCAACCATCTCGGACGCCCGCGGCCGCTCAGCGTGAGGCGCAGGCATCGCCGACGGAGACCGACCCACGAGCCGGGATGGTTCGACCGGAACCCCACCCGCCGCCCCGGGGGATCCAGCGCCGCTTCGATCAGCGGTGGTGTGCGAGGCCGGCAGGGGCGACACTGGGGGTATGTCCTCCTCGCCCAGCACCGTGCGCATCGGTGACCGGACGATCAAGGTCACCAATCTCGACAAGGTGATGTACCCGGTCACCGGCACCACCAAGGGTGAGGTCATCGCCTACTACGCGGCGGTGGCCGAGTGGTTCGTGCCCCACGCGGCCGGTCGTCCGGCCACCCGCAAACGATGGGTGGACGGGGTGGGCACCGCCGAGGAACCCGGCCACGCCTTCTTCAACAAGAATCTGGACTCCTCCACCCCCGAATGGGTGCGCACGCACACCATCGAACACGCCGCAGACGACAACACCTACCCGCTGATCGACGAGCCGGCGACCCTGGTGTGGCTGGCGCAGATGGCGTCCCTGGAGATCCACGTGCCGCAGTGGCGGGTGAACGCCGCGGGCGAACCGCAACGCCCCGACCGGCTGGTGCTCGACCTCGACCCGGGCCCGGGTGCCGGGCTGGCCGAATGCGTCGAACTGGCCTTCCTGATCCGCGAGGTGCTGGACGGTATGGGCACCGCCTCGGTGCCGGTGACCAGCGGCAGCAAGGGCCTTCATCTGTATGCGGGGCTGGACGGGGCGATGACCTCCGAGGAGGTCTCGGAGCTGGCCCGGCAGCTCGCGTACTCGCTGGAATCGTTGCGGCCGGACCTGGTCGTCAGCGGCATCAAGAAGTCCCTGCGCAAGGGCAAGGTGCTGCTCGACTGGAGCCAGAACAACGGCTCGAAGACGACGATCGCCCCCTATTCGCTGCGCGGGCGGCAGCGCCCGACCGTCGCCGTGCCCTGGGCCTGGGACGAACTCGACGACGATCTGCGCCACCTGGAACTCGACGAGGTTCCGGAACGACTGAACCGGCTCGGTGACCCGCTCGCTGTGCTGCTCCGGGAGC
>JAAYAO010000298.1 GCA_012719335.1 Propionibacterium sp.
CCGCGACCGCGACGTCCACGTCGTACCGATTCCGTACTTCGGCGGCATCGCGATGCTCGCCGGGGTCACCGCCGCGGTGGTGGTGGCCATGCAATTGTCCTTCCTGGGGCGCTCCGAACTGGTGCGCCACGACGTGGGCTCGGTGCTGTTGGCCGCGACCGTGATCTGCCTGGTCGGGGTGCTCGACGACATCTTCGAACTCGGGGCGCTGACCAAGATGGCCGGTCAGGTGCTGGCCGCGGCCCTGGTCGCCCAGGGCGGCGTGCGGATGCTGTGGATCCCGCTGCACGACCGGATCATCGCCCTGGACACCGCGGCCTCGATCGCGATCACCGTCTTCTTCATCGTGTTGTGCACCAACGCGGTCAACTTCATCGACGGCCTGGACGGGCTGGCCGCCGGGGTGGTGGGCATCGGCGCGCTGGCCTTCTTCACCTACTGCTACGTGCTGACCATCGAACAGGATCTGATGCGGGCCACCACCTCCAGCCTGATCACGGTGGCCATCGCCGGGGTCTGTTTGGGGTTCCTGCCACACAACTTCTTCCCGGCCCGAATGTTCATGGGCGACTCCGGTTCGATGCTGCTCGGCTTTCTGCTGGCAACCTCGACAATCAGCCTGACCGGGCAGATCGACCCGTCCTCGCTGACCACCAATGCCGGCGACCTGATCCCGGCCTACCTGCCGCTGGCGCTGCCGTTGGCGGTGTTGGCGCTGCCCCTGCTCGACCTCACCCTGGCCTGGATCCGCCGGGCCAATGCCGGACGCTGGTGGTTCGTCCCCGACAAACAACACCTGCACCACCGGCTGATCGACCGGGGCCACAGCCACCCCCGGGCGGTGCTGATCATGTACTGGTGGTCGGCGCTGATCTCCTTCGGCACCATCACCTTCGGGTTGACCGGAAGCTGGATCGTGGTGGCCGCGGTCGTCCTGCTGGCCGCGCTGTTCGCCGTCGTCAACCGGCGCCGACCGGCCGTCCAGCGCACGCCCGACAGCACGCTCGCGGGGTGACCGACGCCACCCTGAAAAGGGGTCTCTTGATTTCGACACATCCGAGAAGCTTGTGCTAAGTTTCACAAGCACTTCGCCCACGCCTCGCGAGCATTCGCAGGACAGGATTTCGATGACGATCGCCATGGCTCCACAGCGCGCAGCCAAGCCTGCCGATGTCGGCGTCTCGACCCGTCTTTCCCGCACGCTGTTGGTTGCCGGCCTGGTCGGCGCCCATGTGGCGGCGATCACCCTGGTGGGCATCATGCTGGTCGCCCGCGGCCCACAGGCCGCCGCCTCGTCCGCGATCGCCGCCGCAGTGGTGGTGGCCTTCTTCACCATCGGTCACGCGGTGGTCATCCGGTTCGCCGAAACCACCGGAATCTCGGTTCTGGTGGCCGCGCTGGCGTCCTACGCCACCCGCGTGTCGGTGCTCGGTGTGGCGCTGGCCTGGTACGGCAGCAACACGCACCTGGTGGCCCTCGATCCGACCGCGGTGAGCATCGGTATCATCGTGACCTGTGTCGGCTGGTTGGCGGCGGAGATCTTCCGTTTCACCCGGCTGCGCATCCCGGTCTACGACGTGTCCACCGGAGGCGACCGATGAAGGAACGAATGTTCGGCACTGCTAAGGTCCGAACGGCTGATGATAAAGCCCCTGCAGGCACCGAGGACGGTTACCGGATCATCGCGTATCTGGCTGCCGGCCTGTTGTTCTACGGAGGCATCGGCTGGTTGCTGGACAGGTGGCTGGACACCTCGTTCCTGCTGCCGGTGGGCATCATCGTCGGCGTGGTCCTGGCCATGTACTCGATTATCAAGCGTTACGGGAACCCCGAATCGAAGACGGAGGAGGAGCAGTGAATCTGACACTGCCGTTGATCCCCTTGGAAGGCGGGGGCTACACCCCTCCCGGTACCCAGGACTTCATCTGGCCCGGCCTCATCCCCGGCCTCGATTGGGCGAACAAGCCGTTCTTCCAGGCCGTCATCGGCGCCCTGCTGGTGATCCTGCTGTGGGTGATCGCCAGCCGCCGCCTGAAGGTCGTGCCGAGCAAGGGACAGTTCGTCTCCGAATACTTCTACGACTTCGTCCGCAACGGCATCGCCCGGGACATCCTCGGCCCGGACTACCGCAAGTACCTGCCGTACCTGCTCGGTCTGTTCTCCTTCATCCTGGTGAACAACTGGTTCGGTCAGTTCTTCTTCTTCATGTACCCGGCCTTCTCCAACGTCGGCTACGCCTACGGCCTGGCGCTGCTCACCCTGGTGATCTACATCGGCGCCGGCATCAAGAAGCACGGCCTGGGCAAGTACCTGAAGCAGAGCCTGATTCCCGAGGGCGTGCCCTTCTACCTGTACCCGCTGATCATCCCGTTGGAGTTCCTGTCGAACTTCATCACCCGGCCGATCACGCTCAGCCTGCGTTTGTTCGCCAACCTGTTCGCCGGCCACCTGGTGGTCATGGTGTTCGTGGTCGGCGGCTGGTTCCTGATGACCTACCCCTCGCAGTCGGCCGGCGACGAAGTGGTGCCGTTCTTCAACGTCGCCGGTGTGATCTCGGTGCTGTTCAGCTTCGCGATCCTCTTCCTGGAGCTGTTCATCGGCGCCCTGCAGGCCTACATCTTCACCGTTTTGACCGCTCAGTACGTCTCGTCCTCGCTGGCCGAGGCGCACTGACCCAAAGATCTCTTTCCTCAAGACCCGTGAGGAAAGAACGTCCCGAAAGGAACACAAGTAATGGAGCTCTTGGAAATCTCCGGCTCGATCAACATGATCGGCTACGCGCTGGCGACCCTCGGCCCGGCCATCGGCGTGGCGTGGATCTTCGCCTCCGTGATCAACGGAACCGCCCGTCAGCCCGAGGCCCGTGGCGCGATGATGAGCACCGCCTTCATCGGCTTTGCCGTGGTTGAGGCCCTCGCCATTATCGGTATCGCCCTCGCCTTCGTGCTGAACTGACGGGAGCGCCCCCGTGGCAATCCTTGAAACTTTTCTCGGGCCCCTGGCCCCGCATCACCTCTCGGAGGTCATCGTCGGCATCGTCCTGATGCTGCTGATCTTCATCGTGATGTGGAAGGCCGTCGTGCCCATGTTCGAGAAGATGTACGCCGAGCGCACCGCCGCCATCACCGGCGGCATGGAGAAGGCCGAGGCCGCCCAGGCCGAGGCTCAGGCCGCGCTCGAGGAGTACACCGCCCAGTTGGCCGACGCACGCGCCGAAGCCGCCCGAATCCGGGAGGACGCCAAGAACCAGGGCGCCCAGATTCTGGCCGAGATGCGTGAAGAGGCCCAGGCTGAATCGCAGCGGATCATCGCCCAGGCGCAGGCGGCCATGGAGGCCGAACGCGCCCAGGTGACCTCGCAGCTGCGCAGTGAGGTCGGTGGCCTGGCCACCACCTTGGCCGGACGCATTGTCGGCGAATCGTTGGAAGACGATGAACGCACCCGCCGCACGGTGGATCGCTTCATCGCCGACCTGGAATCGCAACCAGTGGGAGGCGGGCAGGCATGAGCCCCGACGTCACCTCGGAAGCACGCCTCAGCACCCTCGACCGGGTGCTGGACGACCGGTCGTCCACCCCTGGCCTGGCTGCGGACCTGTTCGCGGTC
>JAAYAO010000299.1 GCA_012719335.1 Propionibacterium sp.
CGAACACCTCCAGGCCTTCCCGTCCACCCTGCCGACCCGCCGCGATTCGGCGTACTCGGCCTGGGTGTCGATCTCGGTGGGCTGCAACAACACCTGCACCTTCTGCATCGTCCCCGCCCTGCGCGGCAAGGAAACCGACCGGCGCCCCGGCGACATCCTCGCCGAGATCCGGGCACTGGTCGACGACGGGGTGCAGGAGGTCACCCTGCTGGGGCAGAACGTGAACGCCTACGGGGTCGAATTCGGTGACCGGGGCGCCTTCGCCAAACTGCTGCGGGCCTGCGGTGACATCGACGGCCTGCGCCGGGTGCGGTTCACCAGCCCCCACCCCAAGGACTTCACCGACGATGTGATCGCCGCGATGGCCGAAACCCACAACGTGATGCCGCAACTGCACATGCCGTTGCAATCCGGTTCGGACGAGGTGCTGAAGCGGATGCGCCGCTCCTACCGCTCCGAACGGTTCCTGGGCATCATCGACCGGGTGCGCGAGGCGATGCCGAAGGCCGCGATCACCACCGACATCATCGTCGGCTTCCCCGGCGAAACCGACGAGGATTTCGAGCGCACCATGGACGTGGTGCAACGGGCCCGGTTCTCCGCGGCCTTCACCTTCCAATACTCCAAACGCCCCGGCACCCCGGCCGCCACGATGCCCGACCAGGTGCCGGCCGAGGTCGTGCGCGAACGCTACGACCGGCTGATCACCCTGGTCAACGACCTGGCCTGGGCGGAGAACCGCACCCTGGAGAACACCGTGGTGGAGGTGATGTTCGCCGACGGGGAGGGCCGCAAGGACGCCGAAACCGGACGGATGTCGGGCCGCGGCCGCGACAACCGGCTGGTGCACGTCGCCGTGCCCGAAGCCGTCGAGCAGCGTCCCCGCCCCGGCGATCTGGCCGACGTGTTGATCACCAAAGCGGCCCCTCACCACCTGATGGCCGACCAGGGCCTGCTGAACCTGACCCGCACCCGTGGCGGCGACGCCTGGCAGGCCCGGCGGGAGACCCCGACACGCGCTGTGGGACTCGGAATACCCACCATCGGCCAACGCCCCTAGTGTGCGCGGTACGCCGAAAGGAGTACCGCCCATGCCGCATCACCCGCTGCCACCCGCGGGCCTCGAGGTGCCGACGCACCCCAACGGCACCGGGGCCGGGAGTATCGGCGTCGTCGCCACACCGGTCGTCCGGGATCGTCCGGCCGGGTGAGTTCGGCGGCCCACCCCGACCACAACCGGCCCACCACTGCGGTGGTGGGCCTACTGGCGTTCGCCGGATTGATCGTCACGATCCTGCAGACCATGGTCGTGCCGCTGATCCCCGAACTGCCCACGATTCTGCGGGTCAGCCCCGCCGACGCGTCCTGGATGGTGACCGCCACCCTGGTGGCCGGAGCCGTTGCCACCCCCGCCCTGACCCGGTTGGCCGACATGGTCGGCAAGCGCCGAATGCTGGTGGTCAGCATGGGGCTGGTGGTGCTGGGCAGCATCTGTGTCGCACTCACCGACACCTTCGCGATGGCCGTGGTCGGCCGGGCCCTGCAGGGGATGGGTACCGCGGTGGTGCCGATCGCGATGGGGGTGATGCGCGACCTGCTGCCGGCGGCCCGGCTGCCGGGGGCGGTGGCGCTGATGAGCGCCATGTTCGGCATCGGTGGCGCGGTTGGTCTGCCCACCTCGGGTCTGATCTACCACGCCTGGGGGTGGGAGGCGATCTTCTGGGTGATCGCGATCGCCGGGGCACTGTTGATGCTCGGCTTCGTGCTGCTCATTCCGCCGCTGGCCCGCGGCACCGGTGGCCGGTTCGACTGGCCCGGCACCATCTTCCTGTCCGCCGCCCTGATCGGGTTGCTGCTCGCCATCACCAAGGGTGGTGAGTGGGGCTGGTTCACCGGCCGCACCGGGCTGGCCCTGGTGGTGGGGGCGATCGGGTTCGCGATCTTCGTGCCCTGGGTGCTGCGCCGCCGCGACCCGCTGGTCGACCTGGCCACCGCGATGCGCCGTCCGGTGCTGCTGGCCAACGTCTCCGCGGGCCTGATCAGCTTCGCCATGTACGTCAACATGCTGACCACCACCCAGATGCTGCAGGTGCCGGTACCGGGCTTCGGCATGAACGCCGCCACCGCCGGGCTGGCGATGCTGCCCGCCGCGTTCATGTCGGTGGCGCTGGCCCCGGTGTCGGCATGGCTGATCGGACGATACGGCGCCCGGGCCACCATGCTGCTCGGGGCTTCGGTGCTGGGCGTGGGGTACCTGCTGCGCACCGTGCTGGTCGGGGAGGTGTGGCTGGTGATCGTGGGTGCGGCCGGCCTGTCGGTGGGCAGCGCGATCGCCCTGGCCACCATGCCGGTGCTGATCATGCAGGAGGTGCCGATGAACCAAACCGCCGCCGCGAACGGCCTCAACTCGCTGATCCGCAGCATCGGCACCTCGACCTCGAGCGCATCGGTGGCCGCGGTGCTGGCCGGCAGCACCACGGTGATCGCGGGCCTGGTGGTGCCCACCCCCGGTGCGTTCGCGCTGATCCACCTGATCGCCGGCCTCGCGGCCCTGGTGGCCGGGGTGTTGATCTTCCTGGTGCCGCGCCGGCCGGCATCCGAACGCGGGTGAACTGTTGCCGGGGAGAATGAAGCATGGACTGGGAGTTCTTCTGGAGCAGTGAACACGGACGGGACCGGCTGCTGCGGGACCGTCTCGAGGACTATCAGGGACGGGCGGCCGCCGCCCGCAGCCAGCAACGGCGTCAGTTCGAACGGCAGTTGGGCGAGCTGCGTGGCGATCTGGACACCCGGCTCACCGCATTGACCCGGGCCTTCGACGCCTATGTCGAGCTCGACGACGTCCGCGAACAACTGGCCGGTTTCCCCGAGCAGGCCAGGGCGCGTCGACGGGCCACCGAAGCCCTGCAAGCCCTGGCCGAGGGACGGCAGCCCGAACCCCTCGACGACCTCGCCGGATACTGGCTACCGGCGGCGGTGAACGCCCTGCGCCCCGACGGCCGGCCCGACCCCGCCGGGGTGGGGGTCGCGCTCGACCGGGACGCCACCAGCACCCGGCGGTTCCTGACCGGGGTGTTGGGTGCGGCCGGCCACGGCCGGGCCGGGGCCCGGCACGCGGTCGACTCCCTGGCCACCGACCGCTGGGACGATGCCCAACAGTTGATCTGGTTGGCGGTGGCCGACCGGGTCTTCGGCGCCGAAGCGATCACCCACCTGCACGGTGTGGTGCGGCCGGCCCTGGACGCGGTGGGCGATGAGGGGTGGACGCAGTGGCTGGCCGACCGCGGCGCCGGGATCGATGCCCAACTGGACTGGGTGATCGCGTTCTACCAGCCCGAAGCCGACCCCGAACCCGATGACGGAGCCCGGCACCGCGACGATCTGCAGGGTGTGGCGATGATCGAGATCACCGAGGGATCCCCGCCGGAGCAGCCACTGATCGCCCGGGCCCGGCAGTTGCGGATGATGGTGCGCGACCCGATGACCGAACCGGCCGACGCCGAACCGAACCCGGGGGTCGAGGTCGCCCACGTGCTGCAACGGGCCGCCCTGGCCGAGAACGGCCCGGCGGGGGCCCGGCAGCTGGCCCGGCGCTGGCTCGCCCCGTACCTGCTGGGCGTGCTCGACCGGATGCCCACCCCGACCCCGGACGAGCCGGTCGTGCTGCGGGCCAAGTCCGCCGCGGTGAACGTGGCGGTGACCGCGGCCGGGCCCGACCCGAAGGACCTGGCCGAGGCCGAACGATGGGTGCGCGAACGGCACACCCCGTCCAACACCCCGCTGATTCGCGGTGGCGCGATCGCCGGGGGACTGCTGGTGCTGGCGGTGGTCTGTCTGGTGCTGACCTGGACCTGGTTGGCGGTACTGCTGGCGATCGCCGCCCTGGTCGTCGGCGTCCGGGGCTTCTGGGAATGGCAACAGCAACAGCAACTGGTGCTGGATGGTCAGGACGCGATGGCGCGGCTGCACGAATCGGTGCAACAGACCCGTGTCCAGGCCGAACGGCAGGACGAACTCCATGCGGAACTGATCCGCAAACGCATCGACCTGATCACCGAGGCCAAGCAGAGGGTGGCGGAGTCGGCCTGACCGGCGGTTCGGGGGCCGGCTCGGGCCGTAACCGTTCGAGGGCTCGGGCGTACCACATGCCGAGCCCGATCAGCAGTAGACCGGCGACGATCGCCACGGCCACCCGCACCAGCCCGGACAGCACCGACAGATCCCACAACAGCAGCTTGGTCACCGCAACCGCGAACAGCGCCAACCCGAAACCGCGCTGCGCACTGGCGCCGGCACTGTGCCGCAGACCGACCATCAGCGCCACCGCGGCCACCACGAACCAGCCGATCGTCAACCCGCCGTGACCGATCCGGAAGCCGGCTTCGGCGTCGCCCACCAGGTCACCGAGCCAGGTGCTGACCGCCACCACCGCCGGTGACAACAGCACCAGGGCCACCACCCAGGTCACGACGTGCACCGCCGGCCGGTGCCGCTGCACCCGGTCGGCGAGCCGTTCGGGCAGCCGCTGCACCAGATCGCGCAACAACACCAGCGCGAGCAGTGCCAGCACCGCCCGCACCGGGTGGACGGGGAAACCGCCCAGGGCCGAGGGACGATCGAACAGGGGCGCGATGTGCAGCGCGGTGAAGGTGATGGTCACCGTCGCGTGCACCACGGCCAACCAGCCGTACAGCGACGACGAGGTCAGCCGGGCGATCGCGATCACCACCAGCGACGTGACCAGGAACGGGATCGGCAACCACGACCCGCTCAGCCACAGGGCCGCACCCACCGGTGCCCACAGGCTGCCGGTGCCGGCGGCCACCGCACGGGTTGCGGACGGGGCCATGCCGGAGGCGGCCACGGCCAGCAGACCCACTCCGACCGCGACCAGCAGGACCGCGCCCGGATCGGCGCCGAGCCGCACCCCGACCGCCAGCGAGGGCAACACCAGCAGGATCAAGCAGGCCGCGGAGGTGACCGTCAACATGGCGGCCCGACGGCCGGCCGGGGACGCCGGGTCGGCATCGGGGTCGGCGGCGAACCGGGCCGCCACCCCCTCCAGGAACCCGAGCAGCACCAGGATCACACTCGCGCCCAGCAACAGGGTGAAGTCCGGATCGTCGGTGGGCACCGACAGGGATGCGTACAGCGCGACCAGCCCCAGTGGCAGCAACCGGGCGAGTTGGGCTCCCCACCAGCCCAGCCCCCAAGTGGCGGCCAACGAGACGGCCGCGAAGGCCAGGGCGAAACTCAAGGCGCTGGTCGTGGTCGGGCTGACCATCGGCACCAGTACGAGCACCCCCAGCGACACGATGGTGGCCAGGGCGCCACTGCGCCAGAACCGGGCGAGCACCAACCCGCCCAGGGCGATCACCCCACCGATCGCCAGACCCACCGGGCGGGACAGCCATTGATGCAGGGCGGTGATCGCGGCCACGTCCAGATAGCCGGCGGCGAAGGCGACCGCGGCCAGGGTGATCGAACCGACCGGGGAGCGATGCCGCAACCACAGGGCCAGGGCCAACAGGCCCGCGGCGAGGGCCCCGACGCTCACCACCTGGGCGACGGGGCCGAAGAAGCCGGCCTGGGCGGCCAACACCAACAGGAAACCGATACCGATCAGCAACACTCCGGCGCCGACGAAGGCCAACACCTTGGCGATCACGCCCTGACCCGATTCGGGCTCCCGCAGGGGGTTCGGGGTCGGTGCGATCGGGGGGTCGGGCCGCGCGGACGGGGGCGGGCCGGTGCGGGGTGGCCGCCGACTCATCGTGGGTTGGTCGTAGTCGGCCACCGCCGGCCCGGCGAGCGGCCGGTGCGGCGCCCCGGTGCCGGGGTGTGCGGTGACCGGCGGCCCGAAGGCGTGTGCGGGTGGGGATTGCCCCGAGGTCA
>JAAYAO010000033.1 GCA_012719335.1 Propionibacterium sp.
ACATGGAGGAGGACACCGGCAAGTCGGTGCACGTCGGTGGCAGCACCGGCCGCATCCACGGTGCCTCGCACTCGCTGCTGGACTACAACCGGGCCGGGGTGCCGCTGATCGAGATCGTCACCAAGCCGATCACCGGTGCCGGCGAGAAGGCACCGCTGGTGGCCAAGGCTTACGTGGAGATGCTGCGCGACCTGCTGCGGGCGCTGGGTGTGTCGGACGTGCGGATGGAGCACGGCTCGTTGCGCTGTGACGCGAACGTGTCGCTGCGTCCTTCACCGGAGGACCCCTTCGGCACCCGTACCGAAACCAAGAATGTGAACTCGCTGCGCAGCGTCGAGCGGGCCCTGCGGTACGAGATCCAGCGGCAGGCCGCGGTGCTGGACGCCGGGGGTGCGGTGCACCAGGAAACCCGGCACTGGCACGAGGACTCCGGGGAGACCACCTCGGGCCGGTCGAAGGAGGAAGCGGAGGACTACCGCTACTTCCCCGAACCGGACCTGCTGCCGGTGGCCCCCAGCCGCGAATGGGTCGAGGAGCTGCGCGCCACCCTGCCCGAACCGCCGGCCCAACGCCGCAAGCGGTTGCAGGCCGAATGGCAGTTCACCGACCTGGAGATGCGCGATGTGGTGTCGGCCGGGGCGACCGACCCGATCGCGGACACGGTCGCGGCCGGGTGCGCCCCGCAGGCGGCCCGCAAGTGGTGGGTCTCGGAGCTGACCCGCCGCGCCAACGAGGCCGGTGTCGAACTGACCGAGTTGTCGATCACCCCGGCCCAGGTGGCCGAACTGCAGGGGCTGGTCGACGCCGGCACGATCAACGACAAGCTGGCCCGTCAGGTGATCGAGGGCGTGCTCGCCGGTGAGGGTGACCCCGCCGCGGTGGTCGAGAAGCGTGGCCTGGCCGTGGTGTCCGACGACGGGGCACTGTCCGAGGCCGTCGACCGGGCCATCGAGGCCAACCCCGACGTCGCCGAGAAGATCCGCGGCGGCAAGATCGCCGCAGCCGGCGCCCTGATCGGCGCGGTGATGAAGGAGATGCGCGGTCAGGCCGACGCCGGACGCGTACGCGAACTCATCATCGAAAAGCTGACCTGACGACCCGCGACGCCGGTTCAGCCGGGACGTCGGTTGAGCCGGGACGTCGGTTGAGCAGGGCCCGGATGGGCCCGTGTCGAAACCAGTCCCGGGGCAGGGTGGTTCGCCTGGTTTCGACGGGCTCAACCGGCGGCGAACGGGCTCAACCGAGGTCGGGGAGGTCGTCGTCGTCCTCGTACATGTCGGGGTCCTCGGCGTCGAGGGTGACCACCTCGCCGTACTTCGGGACGACCGCGGTCACCCCGAGTTCGTCGTGCAGGTGGTGGGCGAAGCCGCGGGCCACCTCGGGTTCGCCGTGCACGATGAACACCGTCTCGGGCACCTGATCGAGATCGCGCAACCAGTCGGTCAGGTCGGAGCGGTCACCGTGTACCGAGAACTCCCGGTCGCGGACGATCTCGGCGGCCACCTTGATGTACCGGCCGTGGATCTTGACCTGCTCGGCGCCGTCCTCCAGAGCCCGACCGCGGGTGCCCTCGGCCTGATACCCGACCAGGGCGATCGTGTTGCGGGCATCAGGCAGCAGCCGCTTCAGGTGATGCAACACCCGGCCACCCTCCAACATGCCCGAGGACGAGATGATGATCTTCGGCGAACGGTCGGTGTTCAGCGCCTTGGACGACCGGGACGAGCGGGATTCGCGCAGCTTCGGCAGGCCGGCGAAATCGGAGATGTCGATGTCGTCGCGCAACTCGTCCAGCCGGACGTCCTTGTACACCCGCAGCGCCTCCAGGGCCATCGGCGAGTCGACGATCACCGGCACATTCGGAATCCGCTCCTCGCGCAGCATCAGGGTCAACGCCCGCAGCACCGTCTCGGTGCGGTCGATCGCGAACGCCGGAATCAGCACGGTGCCGTCGCGTTCGATGGTGCGGGTGATCGCCTCGGCCAGTTCCCGGTGCTCGACCTCGGGTTCGGGGTGCTCCCGGTCACCGTAGGTCGACTCCATCACCACGTACCGGGCCCCGGGCGGGGTTTCCCGGCTCTTCAGGATCGGATGGTCGTGGCGTCCGACATCGCCGGAGAACAACACCTCGGCATCGCCGCGCCGCAGGTGCACCGAGGCCGACCCGAGGATGTGACCGGCCCGCACCCACCGTCCGACCAGCCCGTCACCCAGGTCGACGTCGACCCCGAAATCGACCTCCCGGAACAACGGCAGGGTGGCCTCGACGTCCTCGGTGGTGTACAGCGGCAGGGCCGGTTCGTGCTTCGACCAGCCGCCGCGGTTGGCGTCGTTGGCGCCGAGTTCCTGCAACTTGCCGCCGTCGCGCAGCACGATCTCCCCGAGCCGGATGCTGCCCTCGGTGGCCCACACCGGGCCGGTGAAGCCCCGGGCGACCAGAGCCGGCAGATACCCGATGTGGTCGGTGTGGGCATGGGTGAGCACCACGTCGGTGATCGAGGCGGGGTCGACCGGGAAATCGTCCCAGTTGCGCACCCGCCACTCCTTCTCACCCTGGAAGAGGCCGGCGTCGACCAGCACATGGCGCCGGCCCATCGTGAGCAGATACTTCGATCCGGTCACGGTGCCGGCCGCGCCGAGAAAGGTCAGGGTCAAGTGCTCGGTCATCCCGGGGCTCCTCACGGTAGGTGCCCTCAGGCTAGCCACCCGACCGTGCCCCCGAACAGGGGTCAGTTGCCGGTGAGGCGCAGCAGCCGATCGTCGTCGTCGGCCGGGTTGCCGCGACCGTCGGTGTTGGACGTGCCCACCACCAGGTGCTCACCGTCGGGGCGGGCCGCCACCGCGCGCAACCGGCCGTATTCCTCGGTCAGGTGCGCCACCGGTTCGCCCGAGCCGTCGGCGGTGACCGGAATCTGCCACAACCGCTGACCGCGCAGCCCGGCCATCCACAACGAGCCGCGCCAGTACGCCAACCCGGACGGGGAGGCCTGATCCACCGGCCAGGTGGCCTGCGGGTTGATCATCCCGGGCTCGTCGCCCTCACCCTCCACGACCGGCCAGCCGTAGTTGCCGCCGGCCTCGATCAAGTTGATCTCGTCGGCACCCTTGTCGCCGAACTCGCTGGCCCACAGCCGGCCCCGGTCGTCGAAGGCCAGACCTTGGACGTTGCGGTGCCCGAGGCTGTACACCTCGTTGTCGAAGGGGTTGTCGGGGGCCGGTTCACCATCGGTGGTCAGCCGCAGGATCTTGCCGGCCAGGGAGTTCTCGTCCTGGGCGTCGTCGCGGTTCTGCGCATCACCGGTCGACACATACAGGTATCCGTCCGGCCCGATCCGCACCTGGCCGCCGTTGTGGGTCTGCGCCACCGGGATCTCGGACAGCAACTCCTGCTGGTCACCGGCCCGTTCGCCGTCCCAACTCACCGATACCAATCGGTTGTCGGTGCCGGTGGAGTAGTACAGGAACAACTCGTCCTCACCGACCGCCAACCCCAGCAGGCCACCCTCCGAGGACGGCACCACCTCGTCCACCCGGCCCACCTCGGTGGCGGTGCCGGACTCGTCGACACGCTTGATCAGGCCGGTGTCGCGTTCGGTGATCAGCAGGTCACCGTCGGGCAACCAGTCGATGCCCCAGGGGGTGGTCAGGTCGGTCGACCAGTCGGCGGGCTCGACCGACTCCACCGGTTCGGGGGTGGGCGTGGCCGACTCCTCGGGCTCGGCCGCGGGGCTCGGGGTGGGGGTCGCGGTGGTCTCGGCCGCGGGGCTCGACGGCTCCTCGGCGGGCGGCTCCTGGGCTCCGGTGCCGCATCCGGCGGCGACCAGGGTGAGGGCGAGGGCGGGCAACAACACTCGGATCGGACGGCTTCGCATGGCCCCAGTCTGCCCGTCGGGATCAACCACCGGGCCGGGATCGGCGGACGAACCCTTCCTTAAACTGTATTGACGGACCTGCCCTGGGGTTATCACTCGTGTCGCCACCGGAGGATTCGTGTCCAGCACCACACATGCCGACAAATGCCCGATCGGCCACACCGGGTCGGACCGCAAGACCGAACGCGCCGGGGAGCGGTATCAGCCGGCGATCGAGGAGGTCGACGGAACCTGGCATCTGCGCTCGCAGCATCTGGTGCGGCAGGCGCTGCGCGAGTTCGGCGACGAATCGGTACAGGAGGGGTTCAGCGCCCAGTTGATCCGGGCCAACACCAGCGGGATGCGCACCCCGGTGCTCTACATGGACGGCGAACCCCACCGGCAGGTGCGCGCGAAGATCGCCCGCTACTTCGCCCCGGTCACCGTCGGACGCCGCTACCGCGACCTGATGGAGGCCCGCGCCGACGAACTGGTCGCCCAGGCCCGGCAACGACGGGAGTTCGAGCTCGACCAGATCTCGCTGCGGATGGCGGTACACGTGGCCGCCCAGGTGATCGGGCTGACCAACTCCGACATGGAGCGGATGACCCGCCGACTGGAGAGCTTCTTCGAGTTTCCCTCGGTGACCCCCGGCGCCAAGGCCGAATCCCGGCTCGCCAAGCTGCGGGTCAAGCTGCGCTCGGCCCGATCGTCCCTGCCGCTGCTGTTCTTTCACCTGCACGACGTCAAACCGGCGATCAAGGAGCGCCGGACGAGGCCGCAGGAGGACGTGATCAGCCACCTGATCGAGGAGGGCTACAAGGACGGGGAGATCCTCGCCGAATGCCTGACCTACGGGGCGGCCGGCATGGTCACCACCCGCGAGTTCATCGTGGTCGCGGCCTGGCGCCTGCTGGAGCGCCCCGAGTTGTTGAACCGCTACCTGGCCGCCGAGGAGACCGAACGCCACAAGATCCTGCACGAGATTTTGCGGGTGGAGCCGGTGGTCGGCCACATCTACCGCACCGCGGTCGACCCGATCACCCTCACCGAGGGGGAGCAGTCGTGGACGATTCCGGCCGGGGCGCTGATCGACATGTACGTCCGGGCCGCCAATGCCGACGCCGAGGCGGTGGGGGAGCACCCGCACGCGATCTGCCCCGACCGGGCCCGGGCCCGTGGGGTGCGGCCCGAGGTGATGTCCTTCGGGGACGGCTCGCACCGGTGCCCCGGCTCCCACATCGCGATCCAGGAAACCGACATTCTGCTGACCCGGTTACTGAAGCTGCCGCTGACCGTCGTCCGAACCCCGTCGATGTCGTGGGTGGACGTGGTGGCCGGCTACGAACTGCGCGGGATGACCCTGCGGATCGGGTGAGGCGGCGGCCGGCTACAGGCTCAGGTCGGTCGCGGCCAGGG
>JAAYAO010000300.1 GCA_012719335.1 Propionibacterium sp.
ACCATCTGGACCGACCGGCTCTGGTACCACAGCCTCGGCTACGACGTCGTGTTCACCACCCAGTTGTGGACCCGGGTGGGCCTGTTCGTGGTGGCCGGGCTGCTGGCGGCGCTGATCGTGGCCGGTAATGCGGCCCTGGCCCAACGGTTGCGGCCCCCCACCCGGGGCGGCCCGATGGCCAGCCCGCTGCTGGAGCGCTACCACGCGCTGCTGCAGTCGCGGGTGCGTCGCACGGTGTTGGCGTTCGGGGTGCCGGCGTTCATCATCGGTGGCTCGGCCGGGTTGGCCGAAACGTTCACCTTCCTGGCTTGGCGCAACTCCACCGAGTTCGGCGTCGCCGACCCGCGTTTCGGGCTGGACGCCTCCTTCTACGTCTTCGATTACCCGTGGTGGGTGTTCGTGGCGGGCTTCGTCTTCTGGGCGTTGTTCTTCGCCACCCTGGCCGCCGCGTTGTTGCACTACCTGTTCGGCGGCATTCGCGGACGCAATGCCACCACTGTCGCGGCGACCGCACACATCTCGATCCTGGCCGGGTTGACCCTGCTGGTGCACGGGGTGCGGTTGTGGCTCGACCGCTACGGGCTGATGATCGACGAGACGCCGCTGCTGACCGGTATGACCTACACCGATTCACAGGTGCGGGTGTCGGGTCTGACGATCATGGCCGCGATCGCGATGATCAGCGCCCTGCTCTTCCTGGCCAACATCTGGCTGCGCCGCTGGTCGCTGCCGGTGGTGTCGCTGGTGTTGATGCTGCTCAGCGGCCTGGTGGTCGGCATGATCTACCCCGCGGCGATCCAGGCCTTCCAGGTCAACCCCGACGAGCCCGACACCGAACGTCCCTACATCGAGGACCACATGGCCGCCACCAAGGCCGCCTTCGGCATCTCCGATGTGGAGATCGAGAACTACGAGGCGGTCACCGACACCGAACCGGGCCAGTTGCGCGCCGACGCCGAGGCGCTGCCCGGCATCCGGTTGATCGACCCCGCGCTGATCGGGCCGGCCTTCGAACAGTTGCAGCAGGTGCGTGGTTACTACTCGTTCCCCGCGGTGCTGGACGTCGACCGGTACACCATCGACGGGCAGCAGACCGATGCGGTGGTTGCGGCCCGGGAAATGGATCTGAGCGGCCTGCAGTCGCAGAGCTGGAACAACATCCGCACCGTCTACACCCACGGTTTCGGCCTGGTGGCCGCCTACGGCAACCGCCGCCAGCCCTCGGGCGACCCCGAGTGGATGGCCCGCGACATTCCGCCGACCGGTGCGCTGTCGGAGCACGAACCGCGCATCTATTTCGGTGAGCTGCACTCGGAGTACTCGATCGTCGGCGCCCCCGCGGGCGCCCCGCCGGTCGAACTGGACACCCCCGGTGGCGGTGAGAGTGACGAGCCGACCCTGACCACCTACACCGGTGAGGGTGGCGTGCCGGTGGGCAACTTCTTCAACAAACTGCTGTACGCGGTGAAGTTCGCCGACGTGAACATCATGTTGTCCGACCGGGTGAACGAGGAATCGAAGATCATCTACGACCGCACCCCGCGGATGCGGGTGGCCCAGGCCGCCCCCTGGCTGCAGGTCGATTCGAATGCCTACCCGGCGATCGTCGAGGGCCGGCTGGTGTGGATCGTGGACGCGTACACGACGTCCAACAGCTACCCGAACAGCCACCGGCTGTCGCTGGAGCAGGCCACCTCGGACTCGATGACCCGGCAGGCGATGGTCGCCCAGCCCGACCGGATGGTCAACTACATGCGCAACTCGGTGAAGGCCACCGTCGACGCCTATGACGGCACCGTCACCCTGTACGCCTGGGACGAGGACGACCCGGTGCTGCAGACCTGGCGCAAGGTGTTCCCCGAGACCGTGCAGGACCGCTCGGAGATCTCCGACGACCTGTTGAGCCATCTGCGCTACCCCGAGGACATGTTCAAGGTGCAGCGTGAGGTGCTGGGGCGCTACCACGTCGAGGATCCGCACCTGTGGTACCAGCAGACCGACCTGTGGGTGACCCCGAACGACCCGGTCGCCGGCACCGGGTCGAAGGAGACCCCGTACTACCTGTCGATCCGTTGGCCGGGGGACGACGAGCCGGTGTTCAGCCAGACCACGGTCTATGTGCCGAACAACCGCTCGAACCTGGCCTCGTTCATGGCGGTGAACGCCGACGCCTCCCGTGAGGATTACGGCAAGATCCGGATTCTGCGGATGTCGGGTCAACAACAGATCGACGGCCCCGGTCAGACGTTCAACGCGATGACCACCGACCAGGTGGTCGCCGAAACACTGCGACCGTTCCTGAACCAGGGTGCGGCCTCGGCCGAGTACGGCAACCTGCTCACTCTGCCGGTGGGCGGTGGCCTGTTGTACGTGATGCCGGTGTACACCCAGCGGCAGGCGTCGACCGGCTCGTACCCGGCGCTGCGGTTCGTGGTGGTGCGCTTCGGTGAGAAGGTGGCGATCGGCAACACCCTGCAGGAAGCCCTGGACAAGGTCTTCGAGGGTGACTCCGGCGCCGAAACCGGTGAGGACCCGTCCGCGATCGACGACGACCCGCCCGTGGACGAGCAACCCGGCGAAACCCCGACCGGCGACACGCCCACCGGCGAGGACCCACCCGCCGAGGAGCCCGGCACGGTGGACGAGGGCGCCGCCCGCCAGGCCCTGACCGAAGCCGAACAAGCCTTCGAGGCAGCCGAACGTGCCCTCGGCGAAGGAGACCTCGGCACCTACCAGGAAAAGAACGCCGAAGCCAGGGCCGCCGTACGTCGGGCCCTGGACGCAATGGGCCGATAGGTCTGCGGAACTGGCTTCGACACGGACCGCTGCGCGGTCGTGCTCAACCGACGTTCCT
>JAAYAO010000301.1 GCA_012719335.1 Propionibacterium sp.
AGGTCTTCGGCCGGCCCCGTCCCGCAGACGGGCTGGATCTGATCACCCAAACCGGCTTCGGATACCCCTCGGGCCACGTCACCGCGATGACGGTGGCCGCGATTCTGATCACCGCCACGGTGGTGGTCACCCGCCAGTCGCCCACCGTGACGATGGGGTGGCGGGCCGGTGGGGTCGCGGTGATCACCCTGGTGGGGCTCGACCGGTGGGTGCTGGGCGCCCACTGGTTCAGCGACCTGATCGGCGGGTTGCTGTTCGGTGCCTTCGCGGCCACCTCGTGCCTGGTGCTGGCCGGGGTGAAGGTGGTGCCGCCGGAGTTGACCGCGCTGATCACCCGCCGCGCCCGCGGGCAACTGTCCCGCGACGGCACCGAGTTGAAGCCGCGGTGCGCGATCATCCTGAACCCGGCCAAGGTCACCGACGAGGCCACCTTCCGCCGGCACGTGAACTACGAACTGCGCACCCGGGGTTGGGCGAAACCGATCTGGTTGGAAACCACCCCCGAGGACGCCGGGGCGGAGATGACCGCGGTGGCGGTGCGCAAGCAGGTCGACCTGGTGATCGGGGCCGGCGGGGACGGCACGATCCGGGCGATCTGCGGGGGCCTGGCCGGATCGGGCATCCCGTTCGGGCTGATCCCGGCCGGCACCGGCAACCTGCTGGCCAAGAACCTCGGCATCCCGTTGGACGAGCAGGCGGCCCTGGAACTGGCCTTCGAGGGCACCGAGCACCCGATCGACCTGGTGTCGGTGGCCGCCGACGGCGGCGAACCGGAGTTCTTCTGCGTGATGGCCGGGATCGGGGTGGATGCGGCGATCATCTCTGCGACCAATCCGGACCTGAAGAAGGCGGTCGGGTCGGCCGCCTACTTCCTGGCCGCCGCCCAGCACGCCAATCACGCCCCGCTCACCACCACCTTCGAGGTGGATGACGAACCGCCGTTCACCCGGGTGTCGAGCGTGGTGCTGATCGGCAACGTCGGGCATCTGCAGGGCGGCATCCCGTTGATTCCGGATGCGGCCCCCGACGACGGGCTGCTGGATCTGCTGATCGCCTCGCCGGCCGGCCCGGCCGACTGGCTGAACGTGGTGACCCGGGTGATGACCCGGCAACGGCGCACCGACAAGCGGCTGGATCGGTTCACCGCTCGACGGGTGCGGCTGGTGACCGAACGTCCCGATGCTTATCAGGTGGACGGCGACACCCTGGGCACCGCCCGGGAACTGGTGTTCGAGGTGCACCCGGGGGCGTTGACGATTCGACTGCCGTGACCCTCGACCGGGTGTTCCGACCGGGCGACCGATCGGGGCCGAACGGTGGCGGGTTCGGCGGCCGGCTCCTAGGCTGACCGCATGAACGCTGGTGAAATTCGTACCGTGGCGATCGTCGGCGCCGGCGCAATGGGCGCGATGTACGCGGCGCATTTCGTGGCCGGTGGGTTGACCACCTGGCTGGTCGCCGCCGGCGAGCGCGCCGAGCGGCTGCGCAGCACCGGGCTGACGGTGAACGGGGAGCCGCTGACCGCCGAGGTGGTCGACCCGCAGCAGGCCGACGGCCGGGTGGCCGATCTGGTGGTGTTCGCGGTGAAGCATCAGCAGTTGCCCGAGGCGGTCGACCTGGTCGCCCCATTGGTGGGCCCGGACACCATTCACCTGTCGGTGTTGAACGGGCTGGACAGCGAGGAAATCATCGCCGCCCGGTTCGGCCGCGACGGGGTGCTGGCCTGTATCGCGCTGGCGATGGATGCCGAGCGTTCGGGTTCGCAGATCTCTTTCCGGCAGGCGGGTCGGTTGACCTTCGGCCCGACCGACACCCTCGGTTCGGCCGAACTGGTCGCCCCGGTGTGCACGGCCCTGGATCGGGCCGGGCTGGCCCACACCGTGCCCGAGGACATGCGCCACGAGCTGTGGTGGAAGTTCATGGTCAACGTCGGGCTGAACCAGGCGTCGGCGGTGTTACGGGCGCCGTACGGGGCGTTCAAGCCCGAGGGTCATCCCCGGTCGCTGATGGAGGCGCTGATGGATGAGGTGCTGGCGGTCTCCCGGCCCGAGGGGGTCGGCCTGGGCGAGGCCGATGTGGCGAAGTGGAACCAGGTGCTGGCCAATCAGCCCGAGGAAGGCATCACCTCGATGCACCAGGACGTGCTGGCCGGCCGGCCCACCGAGGTGGACATCTTCGCCGGTCGAATGGTCGAGCTCGGCGCCGAGCACGGCATCCCGACCCCCTACAACCAGGCGATGCGCTGGATCCTGTCCTGACCGGAAGCCGGCTGGTTGCCGATTCGCGCTCCCGCGAATCGTGTCACCACCCCGGCACGGGCCACCCCCGTCGTTATCGTGGATGGTTATCCCGCGTGGGGCGGGATAACCATCCCCAATAACGCGGTGCACGGCTCGTGGTGCGCCGCCGAACGGCAACAGTGGTATGACGGAACGCATGCGCGCCGTGTTCTCCTCGCTGATCGGGTCGACCGATGACCCGCTCGCGCTGCGGAACCTGTTCACCCTCGGCCCGGCACCGGCCGACCACGGCATCGCGGTGCGCTGCGCGGTCGGGGTGTTCCTGCCGATGGCGGCGCTGCTCGCCCTGGATCGCCTCGATCTGACCCTCTTCGCCGTCTTCGCGGCATTCACCAATATCTACGGCCGGGTGCCCGGCCACGTCGACCGGTTGCTCGCCCAACTCAAGGTCGGCGCATCTTTCTGGGTGTTGATGCTGGCCGGGTGGCTGCTCGCCTCGGTGATTCCGCACGGCACCGTCACCGGCCTGTGGTGGATGGTCGGCCTGACCAGCGTCGTCGCCGCCATCACCGCCGGCTGGGCCGGGGCCTTCACGGTTCGCCCGGCGGGGTCGCTGTTCCACATCTTCTGCTTCGCGGCAATCGTCTCCTCCCCACCACGGGCCGGCCTGGGCGACAGCATGTTCGTCGCCTCCGCCACCGTCGCCCTGGCGCTGTTGCTCGGTCAACTGGGCCGAATCTCCCCGAGCCGGCGCACCCCGTGGGTGGTCACCGCACCCACTCCGCTGGCCCGGATCGAGTGGCGCGGGGTGCTGTTGGAGGCGGGGGTGCACGGGGTGGCCGCGCTCTTCGCGGGTGCGCTGACCATCCCGTTGGCCGCCGCCCTCGGGGCCAGTCACCACTACTGGGCGATGGTCGCCGCCGTCGTGCCGCTGGCCGGCCACTCGACCCGACACCGCGTCGCCCGCGGCGTGCACCGGATTCTCGGCACCTTCATCGGCATCGCGTTGCTGCTCGTCATCATGGCGCTGCACCCGTCACTGGTGCTGATCGCCGCCCTGATGGCGGTCTTCCAGTACGGTGCCGAACTCTTCATCGCGCGCAACTACTTCTTCGCCCAGACCTTCGTGACCCCACTGGCCCTGCTCGGCACCTCCATCGGTGCCGGCTGGTCGGGCCAGTTGGCCTACGACCGCATCGTGGAAACCATCATCGGCGCCACCGTCGGCATGGGCGGCGTGATCACGATCTCGCTGGTGCGCCGGTACGCATCCCGCCTGGCCGAACCCGACGACCGCTCCGGCACCCCGCGGGCCGTCGATTGAGCCG
>JAAYAO010000302.1 GCA_012719335.1 Propionibacterium sp.
GAATCATCGATCCATTCAATGATGTCGACAATTTCGCCGCGCAGCTTGTTCAGAAAACTCATCGCCGGAACCCTCCTGGAGAAGACGCTGTGCTCAGGCTATCGAGCCGCCGGGTGAACCGACAGGCCCCCTACGGGCCATTTATCATCCGCGACCTTCGTCTCATCCGAAGTGCCGAACGAGTTCCCCACCGTCCATCACGTACGCCGCCGGTGACACCGGACGTTCCGCCTTGGCGTACCGCACCGCGGCCCACTGTTGGGCGGCGGCCAGATCGTCGGCGGCCGATTCGGGCACCACACAGCACACCGCCGCATCGGGCAGGAAGACCACGTGCCGCTCATCGGCCCCGGTGGCCGACTTCACCAGGGTGGGAAACAGTGCCCACGCGTTGGCCGACCCGGCCGGCTCCTCGAGCAGCACCAGCTCGCGGCCGTCGATGTCGTGACGGGCCAGGGTGAAGTCGCGTCCGGCCAGTTCGCGGCGGGCGGCGGTGACGATGTCGTCGGGCTGGGCTCCCCAGGTAGCGGCCTCGGCCACCCCGACCGGTTCGCCGTCGCGCAGTACCCCGATCACCAGGCCCGTCCCGATCGGGGTGGTGAAGGCGTCGACCGGTGCCCCGCGTTCGGCCCAGATCACCGGCAGCAGACCTTGGGGCACCAGGCCCGAGGCGGGGGTGAGCATGGTGTCCACCCAGTCGGTGATCCGCTGCGGGTCGGCGTCGCCGGTGAACCCACCGATGTCGAGCAGTTGGAACCCGCCGCCGGCCCAGGTCACCCGGATCGTGTGATCGTCCACCGGGGCGGCCTGACCACGCTCCCCCAGCACCTGTTTGGCATGGGCGAGCACCAACTCCATCACGTCGTTCATGGTGCACACCCTAGTGAGGGCCGCCGGCGCGCGCGTCGGTGACTGCAATCCACCCCGAAACACCCCCGTCGTGGCGCGACACGGCCGAATCGGAGCGGATTCCGGGGTATTGCAGTCACCGCGGCACGCGCGGCTCCATTCAGGTGATCGACGCCCGGTAGATCGAGTCGACCGACTCGGCCAGCGTGGCGTTGAACTCGTCGTCGCTCTGCTGGTCGGACAGACCCTCGCTCAGGGCTCGGGAGAAGCTGGCGATCAGGCCCGGGTTGCGCGCCAGCCGCTCGTTCGATTCCTCCCGGGTGTACCCACCCGACAACGCCACCACGCGCATCACCCGCGGGTGGGCGATCAGCGGGGCGTACAGATCGTCCCGGGTCGGGATGGTGAGCTTCAGCATCACCTCGCGGTCCTCGGGCAGGGCGTCCAGACCGGCGGTGAGCCGGGCGAGCAGCTCGTCCTCGATGGCTTCCTTGTCGGCGGAGTTGATGCTGACCTCGGGTTCCAGGATCGGTACCAGGCCCTTGGCCAGGATCCGGTCGCCGATCTCGAACTGCTGGTCGACATTGGCCGCGATGCCCGAGGTGGACGATGCGGAGATCACCGAGCGCATCTTGGTGCCGAAGACACCCTTCGACACCGCCCGGTCGAGCAGGGCGTCCAGGTCGGGCATCGGCTTCATCAACTGCATGCCGTCGGTCTCGTCGGCCAGGCCCTTGTCGACCTTCAGGAAGGGCACCACGCGCTTCTGCTCCCACAGGTACTGCGCGGTGTCGACACCGTCGATCTGGCGGTCCATGGTCTGTTCGAACAGGATCGCGCCGAGAATCTTCTCGCCGGTGAACGACGGGCTGGTGATGATGCGGCTGCGCATCGTGTGGATGAGGTCGAACATCTCGTCCTCACCGTTGTATCGATCTTCCTCGATGCCGTAGAGCCGCAGGGCCTTCGGGGTGCTGCCGCCGGATTGATCCAGGGCGGCGATGAAACCCTTGTCGTTGCGCATTCGCTGTGCTTGTTCGTTGTTCATCCCACTCACTCCTCGAGTTGCGTGATGGCTTCCCGATCCACCCTACGCGGCCGCTCTACACTGGGGGCCATGGCCCGTCACACCGCCCCCGACCGCAGCCGCATCCGCACCCTGGTGCGGTTCGTGCTGGGGTCGACCACCCTCGTCCTGGCTGCGATCGGGCTGGGGTTCGTGCTCGGTCTGGCCCGTCCCCGCAAGGACGCCGCGGGCCGGGTGCTGGACGAGCGGCAGCCCTGATGGGCTCCCGCCTGCACCCGGTGCGCCGCCGCGATCTGCCCCGGCTGCCCCGGGCGGCGGACGACCCGGCCTGGGCCGGTGCGGCCGAGGCGGCCTGGGGGCTGTGCGGGATGGTGGTGACCGGTGCCGGCCGGGTGCGCGGCTACGCGTTGATCAGCCCGGCGGTGAACGTCCCGCGGGATCATCCGCAGGCCGGTGGCCCGATCACCGAGGGGGCGGCGGTGTTGATGGAATTACAGACCCCGGGGGTGCCGCTGGCGCCGCGCAACCCCGATGCCCGCCAACTGGTGCGCGGGTTGGCCGGGCACCTGGTGCGGCAGCGGGTCGGTTGCCTGGAGGCCTTCGGTACCCGCGGCCCGGCCGACCCGACCGTCTGGCCGGTCGACTGGCTGGAGCACGAGGGGTTCCGGATCGTCCGTGACTCCCCCACCCGGCCCCGGATGTGTCTGGAGTTGGGCCACACCCTGCGGTTGCCCGATCTGGTCGGCTGGTGGCAGCGTCTCTGGGTGCCGCTGACCGGCCCGACCAATCCCGAACCCGCCGGACGGGTCGCCGAACGCACCGGGGTGGCGCGGTCATAGACTGTGGGTCTCCCCCAGGACGGCTCGAACCGGCACTACCCCGGGAGTTGCGATGCCCACATCACTGAGCCACGGTTTGCGGGCGCTCGAACTGATCTCCCGTCATCGCACCGGCCTGACCGTCGGCCAACTCGGTGATGCCCTCGACCTACCCGAACCCGAGACCACCGCCCTGGTGGCCGAACTGGCCGAACACGGGCTCGCCGCCCGGGAGAACGGGCTGATTCGGCTCGGTGGGCACCTGGTCACCCTGGCCGCCCGGTTCGCCCCACATCTGAACCATGCCTCGGAGGTGGTGTTGGCCGATCTGGCCGGGTTCAGCGGGGCGACCTGTTTCGTTGCGGTGGCCGACGGCGATCAGTGCGTGGTGGTCAGCACCGCCGAGCCGGACGATCTGGTGATTCGGGTCGGGTACCGGGTGGGTAGCCGGCACAGCCTGAACACCGGTGCGGCCGGAATCGCCATTCTGGCGCTGCGTCCCCCGGCCGAGGACGACTCCGACGACGTCCGCGCGGCCCGGGAACGCGGCTATGCGTTGACCCGCGGCCAGTTGGAGCCCGGCGCGGTCGGGGTGGCGGTGGGCTTCCATTCGGTGCAGGGGCCAAACCTGTTGCTGGAGTGCTCGGTCGGGTTGGTGGCCCTGGACGGTCTGGCCGAGGAGCCGGCGATCATGCAGGCCCGTCAGGCGGCCGCCCGGTTGGCGGAGATCTGAACCACGTGACGCGGGATTACACTGAGCGGGTGACTACTCCCGAGCCCGTCCGGCATGACACGCGACTTGATCACTATGTCGATCGGTACGCCGCCCGGACGCACGGGATGCACGCCTCGGCGGTACGGGCCCTGTTCGCGGTGGCCAACCGTCCCGAGGTCGTGTCGCTGGCCGGCGGGATGCCGAACATCACCGACCTGCCGTTGGCCGA
>JAAYAO010000303.1 GCA_012719335.1 Propionibacterium sp.
CGTCGCCGTCGAAGCGACCCAGGATCGAGTCGTACTTCAGCAGGTGGGCGAGGGTCTTGTTGTCGGTCAGGTCGTTCACGCCGACGATCTCGATGTCGGCTCCCGACGCCACCACGGCGCGGTAGAAGTTACGGCCGATGCGGCCGAAGCCGTTGATGCCTACCTTGACGGTCATTCGTTGTCTCCTCACGAAGAAGTGCTTGCGGCGGCGGGGCGCTTCACCCCGCCACCCGTCGCAACAACGCGGGGTGTCGTCACGACATGTTCCACACTATCGGGGCGTCACGAGCCGGTAACGAGGGGACCGCCCCCAGCACTGGTCTTATCCAGCAGAATGGTTAACAGCGGCCACGCACGCTGGTTGAACCCCGGCCCCCGGGTACTGGCTTCCTCGACCTTACTGATTGAAGCTTCAATCATGACTTTCCGAACTCGACCGTGCCATCACTTCATCCTCCACGGCATGAAGCCTCCGGACACCCCGGGGCGGTTCATCAGGCGTCGTCGAGCATCTCCGGTGACAAGTTCGCATCGGTGCCCGGCACCCCCAAGTCGGCGGCCCGTTTGTCGGCGGTGGCGAGCAACCGGCGGATCCGTCCGGCCACTGCGTCCTTGGTCAACGGCGGGTCATGCAGTTGACCGAGCTCTTCGAGACTGGCCTGTTTGTTCTCAATGCGCAGCAGTCCGGCTGCCTTGAGGTGATCGGGAACATCATCACCCAGTATTTCCAGGGCACGTTGTACCCGGGCACCAGCAGCCACCGCTGCCCGGGCCGAACGGCGCAGATTCGCGTCGTCGAAGTTCGCCAACCGGTTTGCCGAGGCGCGCACCTCGCGGCGCATCCGGCGTTCCTCCCAGGCCAGCACGGCTTCGTGCGCGCCGATGCGGGTCAGCATCGCGGCGATCGCGTCCCCGTCCCGAAGCACCACCCGGTCGACTCCGCGCACCTCACGAGCCTTCGCGGCGATGCCGAGCCGGCGAGCAGCCCCGACCAGGGCCAGGGCCGATTCGGAACCGGGGCAGGTGATCTCCATCGACATCGAACGCCCGGGCTCGGTCAGCGAACCGTGGGCCAGGAAGGCACCCCGCCAGGCGGCCTCACACTCGGCCACTCCCCCGCCGACGATCGTCTTCGGCAGACCACGCACCGGGCGGCCGTGGGCGTCCACCAGGCCGGTACGACGCGCCAGGTCGGCGCCCTCCTTGATCAAGCGCACCACATACCGGGTGCCGCGACGCAAGCCGGAGCCGTTCACCACCACCATCTCGGAGGAATACCCGAACAGATCGTGGATCGCGGTGCGCAGCCGCCGGGCGGCGACCCCGAGGTCGAGTTCGGCCTCGATGATGATCCGTCCCGAGGCGAGGTGCAGACCACCGGCGAAGCGCAGGATTGCGGCGACCTCGGCGACCCGCAGACTCGGCTTCACGACCTCGAGGGTCGCCAGCTCTGCCTTCACCTGTTGCGTCATGGCCATTGCCGCATCTTGCCACACCGGGGCTCGAGCGGGTGCTCGGTCGGCGGGAGGAAGGATCCTGGTTTCGACTCGGCCACTGCGCGGCCCGCTCAACCGACTGGTGAGGGCGTCCGGCTCAACCGGCATCAGGAGCGGCTGGCGAGGCCCAGCAGTTCGGCGTAGGCGGAACCGAGGCGGAGGTGGTCGTGGCGGGGAGAGCCGTCGCGAACTGCGAGGTCGGCCAGGACGAGTTCGCCGCCGAGAGAGGTGACGAAGGTTTCGAGGTGTTGATCGTCGCAAGCGAAGGACTCGTCGGCGAGCACCCAGTCGAGGCGCAGCTCGGGGGCGTGGTCGGCGAGCACCTCGATGTGTTGGGCCGGGGTGAAGCCGTCGGTTTCGTCGGCCGGTTGCAGGTTCATCGTGACGATCCGTTTCGCCGGGGACTCGATGATCGCGCGGCACAGCTCCGGCACCAGCAGGTGCGGCACCACCGAGGTGAACCACGACCCGGGGCCCAGAATCAGGTAATCGGCCTCCGACACCGCCTGCACCGCCTCGGCACAGGCCGGCGGGTTGTCGGGAATCAGCCGAATCTCGCGCACCTGGCCGCGGGTGGTCGCCACCCGGGCCTGGCCCCGCAGCGGGCTGACGTCGTCGCAGTCATGGCCCAGATCCCACACATCGGCCTCGATCTCCAGCGGAATCGACGCCATCGGCAACACCCGGCCGCGGGCGTCCAGCAACCGGGCGATCAGGTCCAGGCCACTGACCGGGTCGCCCACCTCCTGCCACAGGGCGGCGATCATCAGGTTGCCCAGGGCGTGACCGGCCAGCGGCCCGTCCCCGTTGAACCGAATCTGCAACACGTCCGACCAGGTGCGGCCGTCCCAATCGTCCCCGCACAGCGCACTCAGCGCCATCCGCAGGTCACCCGGCGGCAGGCAGCCGAACTCCTCACGCAGCTTGCCGGACGATCCCCCGTCGTCGGCGACGGTCACCACCGCGGTGATGCGGTTGGTGATCCGGCGCAGCGCCGACAGGGAGGCATGCAGGCCGTGGCCGCCGCCGAAGGCCACCACCGAGGGGGGACGGTGACTCAGCCGGGTCATGACCGCTCCACATCCCGGTGCATCACGTTGGTGGGCATGCCCAACTCGCGCAACCGGCGGCCGAATTCCTCGGCCATCGCGGTGCTGCGGTGCCGGCCACCGGTGCAGCCGATCGCCACCGTGCCGAAATACTTGCCCTCCTGCAGATACCCCGGTTGCACGGTCATCACCAGGGATTGCAGGCGGTCGAGAAACGGCCGGGC
>JAAYAO010000304.1 GCA_012719335.1 Propionibacterium sp.
CGCTCTTGCGGTTCTTGCGGCGGGCTTGCTTCTCTTCTGCTGCAGCGATCCGGCGCTTCACGTCCTTGGTGGCGAAGTGCTCGGCGACGAAGGACAGGAAGGGCACGGTGCCGGCCAGGGCGATCTTGATGAACCAGCCCCATTCCCACTTGGCCTTGTACTTGAGGTTGAAGGCGGAGATCAACAGCACCAGGTACAACCACCCGTGCGGAACGCCGGTCCAGAACACGACCTGCTCCCCGAGGGGTTCACCGAACAACCAGACGTCCGGCCAGATGTACTTCAGCGGCATTCCGACCAGCACCAGCAGCACCAACAACACACCCACCACCCAGGCCATGATGCGGTAGAACAGCAGGGCCTTCTTGGTTGCCGGGATGTCCACGTACGTTCAGCTCCTCACCGACTCAGGACGATCCTGAGCCCCTTCATCTTCCGGATCCTCATCGAAGTCGTCATCGAAGTCGTCATCGAGGTCGTCGTCGAGTTCGTCCTTCGGGGGCGCCTCGACCAAACCGGCCTCGATCAACCGCTTGCGGCGTTCCTTGACCCCCAGATCCCGGGCCACATAGATACTGAATCCCAACGCGAAGGCGGCGAACAACCACCACTGCAGGGCATAGCCACTGTTGCGCGAACTCCCCCCGGAGGTGGGCAATGCCAACGGCGCCTCGGTCAATCCCTGAGCCTGCGAAACATCGCCCGGCAACGTCACATACCCCGGCACGATCGGCTGATCCCAGACCGTCACCAGGTAGGGAAGCCGAATCGAACCGGTCTGGCCGGGCGGATAGTCACCGTCCACATGCAGTTCGGACGCCAGCAGCACGCCCTCACCTTGTTGCTCCCCGGACGGGGGAGTGGGCGGTTGCTCGTCGTCGGTGACCCCCCGCACCACCGGCACCACCGACCCGTCCGCGCGCTCGAGGGCGGTCAACACCCGATACTCCCCGGGACGGTCGGTCAACGGCACCAACAATTGCTGCTCGGGCAGATACTCCCCGGTGAAGGTCACGGTGCGTCCGTACCCGTCGGTGACCTCGCCACCGACCGGCGCCACATCGGCCAGGGGCACCGCGGGTTCGGCCATCCGGGCGCGGGCCCCCGAGTCACCCTGGCTCTGGAACACCTCCATCTGCCACAAGCCGAGGAAAACCATTACTCCAGCGACAACGCTGCCGATCGTGACCAGCAGCACCTGCCACAGTCGGGTCATTCCGGTTTCTCCCGGGCCGGGGTACCGCGTCCGCTGCTGTGTCGCCGGGCGTGCTGCACCAGGTCGGAGCACACCTTGCCCAGATCCAGGCCGGCGGCCTCCAGCGCCAACGGCACCAGGGAGGTTTCGGTCATGCCGGGTGCCACGTTGATCTCCAACAGATACGGCACGCCGTCGCGGATGATCATGTCGGCGCGGCTCAGTTGGGCGAGGTTGAAGTACTCGTGCCCGGCCACGGCCACATCGGCGGCCCGCCGGGCCACCTCGGGGTCGAGTTCGGCCGGCACCAGGAACCGCGTCGAACCGGCGGTGTAGCGGGCGGCGTAGTCGTACACTCCCGAATCCGGACGAATCTCCACCGCGGGCAGGGCCTGCGGGCCGTCGCCCCGGTCGAGCACCGCCACCGCGACCTCGGTGCCCTCGATGTACTCCTCGACCACCGCGACCTGCCCGTAGGCATAGGCCCCGACCATCGCCGACGGCACCTCGTCGATATCGGTCACCTTGGTGCAACCCAGCGCCGAGCCGGAACGGGCCGGCTTCACCATCATCGGAAAGCCGATCTGCTCACCCATCGCCTCGATCAGCGCCTTGGCGCCGAGTTCGCGGAAAATCTCGTGGGGCAGGGCGATCTGGCGCGGCACGGTGAAGCCCTGATGGGCCAGGATCGGCTGGGCGATCGACTTGTCGAAGGCGATCCGGCTGCTGGCCCCGCCGGTGCCGACGAACGGCACGTCCAACAGGGTCAGCACCTCGCGCAGCGAGCCGTCCTCACCGGTTTCGCCGTGCAGCATCGGAAAGATCACCGGGTTCGGCACCGAGGCGATGGTGCTCAACAGTTCGGAGTTCAAGTCGGACTCGATCACCTGATGGCCCTCGTTGCGCAGGGCGGTGGCCACCCGGCGTCCCGAACGCAGCGAGACATCGCGTTCGTGCGACAAACCGCCGGCGAGCACGATCACGGTGGGGGGCATGGGCATTCTTTCCTTACAACTGGTCGGGGCCGGGGCCGATGGTGCGGGTGCGCAGCCCGGAGGTACGCACCCGGAAGGTTTCGTTCACCGCGGCCTCGCGCAGCAGCACGTCCCCCAGCCTACGTACTCCCTCGCGGATCGCGTCCGGCGGCGGATAACAGAACGACAGCCGGATGTTGCGGCTGCCCAACCCGTCGGCGTAGAACGCGGTGCCGGGGGTGTAGGCCACCCGGGCGGTCACCGCGCGCGGCAGCATCGCCTGGGAGTCGAAGCCCTCCGGCAGGGTCAACCAGACGAAGAAGCCGCCGGCCGGGTGCGTCCAGGTGGTGCCGGACGGCATGTGGTCGGGCAGCATCGTCAACATCGCGTCGCGGCGTTCGCGGTACATGTTCTTGAAGGCGGTGATCTGACCCTGCCAGTCGTTGTTCGCCAGGTAGTGGGCGATCGCATACTGGCTGAACGCCGGCGGGCACAGGGTGGACGACTCCTGCGCCAGGACGAGCTTCTCGCGCACCGCGTGCGGGGCGAGCACCCAGCCCACCCGGAAACCGGGGGCGAAGGTCTTCGAGAACGACCCCAGGTACAGCACGTTCTCCGCATCCAGCGAACGCAGCGCCGGCACCGGATCCGAATCGAGGTTCAACAGCCCGTACGGGTTGTCCTCGACGATCAGGATGTCGCACTCGCGCGCCACCTCGACCACCTGCCGGCGCCGCTCCATGCTCATCAACACCCCGGCCGGGTTGTTGAAGTTCGGCACCGTGTACAGAAACTTCGGGGTCCGTCCCTGCGCCCGCAGGGTGTGGACGGCCTGGCGCAGCGCCTCGGGCTGCAGGCCGTTCTCGTCGATCGCGACGTGCACCACCTCGGTCTGGTACGACGCGAAGGTGCCCAACGCACCCACATAACTCGGCGCCTCGGCCAGGATCACGTCCCCGGGGTCACAGAAGATCTTGGTGATCAGATCCAGGCCTTGCTGCGAGCCGACCGTGATGGTGACGTCGTCGGGGTGCCCGTCGATGCCCTCCAGGGCCATCACCTCGATGATCTGCTCGCGCAGGAAGGGCTCGCCCTGACCCGAGCCGTACTGCATCGCCCGCACACCCTGTTGGGTGACGAGGTCCTGCAACTGGGCGCCCACTTCGGCCAACGGCAGGTCGGTGATGTTCGGCATCCCGCCGGCCAGCGACACGACCTCGGGACGGTTGGCCACCGCGAACAGGGCCCGTACCGCCGAGGCGTGCATCCCGTGCGTCCGGGCGGCGTACC
>JAAYAO010000305.1 GCA_012719335.1 Propionibacterium sp.
CCTACAACTTCCCCGAGAACCGGATCGCCGATCACCGCATCGGGTACAAGGCGCACAACCTCGACGCGGTACTGGACGGTGACCTCGGCCCGCTGGTGGCCGCCCTGCAGGAAGCCGACCTCGCCGAGCGGCTGCCCGGCGCCGGCGACTGACCCGGGGCGCACCCGATGACCTCCGCAACCGGACACCCCCGTCCCGCCGACCCCGGCCCCGCCGACGCGGACGCCGCCGGCGAGCGCATCCCGGTGCGCCAACCCCAAGCGGTGGTGCGGCACCTCACCGGCGCGCTGACCGACCGGGTGGCCAGCCCCGCCGCCGAAGCCCGCACCCTGGTCGCGGCCGCGGCCGAGGTGCCGGTCGGCCGGCTGATCACCGCGCCCGACCTGACCGAATCCCAACTCGACGTGCTGGCCGGTTGGCTGCGCCGCCGCCTGGCCGGCGAACCCCTCCAGCACCTCACCGGCCGGGCCGCCTTCCGCCATCTCGACCTGCGGATCGGCCCCGGCGCTTTCGTGCCCCGTCCCGAAACCGAGGTGATGGTCGGCTGGTGTCTGGACCGGGTGCGTGCCCTGCCCGTGCGTGAGGAACCGTTCGTGCTGGTCGACCTGTGCACCGGTTCGGGGGCGATCGCCGCGGCCCTGGCCGACGAGCTGACCGGGGTGCACGCCGACCCGGTGCTGCCGGTGCAGATCCACGCGGTCGAACTGTCGGCCGAGGCGCTGGCCTGGGCCGAACGCAACCTGACCGGCACCGGTGTGCACCTGCACGCCGGTGACCTGCGCGACGCGCTGCCCGAACTGGACGGCCGGTGCGACCTGGTGGTCTGCAACCCGCCCTACATTCCCCTGGAAGCCTGGGAATCGGTACCGGCCGAGGTGCGCGACCACGACCCCGACCTGGCGCTGTTCTCCGGCCCGGACGGGCTGGACGCCTGGCGGGTGCTGGCCCACACCGCGCACCGGCTGCTGAAACCCGGTGGACTGCTCGCGGGGGAACACGCCGACCTGCAGGGTGAAGCGGTGCCCCGCCTGCTGCTGGACCACGGCGGCTGGGGGTCGGTGCGCGATCACCTCGACCTCACCGGGCGAGCCCGATTTACCACCGCGACCAAGCTGGGCGAAGATGAACCACGTGAGATATGACTGCACCGACCCGCGGGAGCTGTCGGCCGAGGCCGAGAACGCCGTGCGTCGCGCCATCACCGCCGGGGAGTGCATCGTCTTCGCCACCGACACCGTCTACGGGATCGGCGCCGATGCCTTCTCGCCGACCGCGGTGCAGGCCCTGCTGGATGCCAAGGGTCGCGGCCGCGACATGCCGCCCCCGGTACTGATCGCCGCCCCCGAGGTGCTGCCCGCCCTGGTCACCGACCTGCCGGCCGGGGCACAACAACTCGTCGAAGCCCACTGGCCGGGCCCGCTGACCGTGATCGGACGCCAGCAACCCAGCCTGCGCCTGGACTTGGGGGAGGCCGCCGGCACGATCGCGGTACGCGTGCCCGATGACGACCTGGCCCGGGCGGTGCTGCGGATCACCGGCCCCCTGGCGGTCAGCAGTGCCAACCGCAGTGGACAGGACCCGGCCACCACCTGCGCCGGCGCCGAGGAACAACTGGGCGATCGGGTGTCGGTCTACCTCGACGGCGGCGAGAGTGCCGGGGGAGTGCCGTCCACCATCGTCGACTTCACCCGCTACCCCGACGGTGAGGTGCTGCGCGTCGGCGCGCTGAGCATCGACGATCTGCGCGAGACCCTGCCCGGGCTGCGCGACCCGGGGACGGACGGCTGACCCGATGCGCGAATACCTCCTGGTGCTGATCGTGGCCATGGCCACGACCTATCTGGCCAGCGGCTTCACCCGCCGGCTGGCGCTGCGCTCGGGAGCGATCGCGCAGGTCCGCGACCGCGACGTCCACGTCGTACCGATTCCGTACTTCGGCGGCATCGCGATGCTCGCCGGGGTCACCGCCGCGGTGGTGGTGGCCATGCAATTGCCCTTCCTGGGGCGCTCCGAACTGGTGCGCCACGACGTCGGCTCGGTGCTGTTGGCCGCGACCGTGATCTGCCTGGTCGGGGTGCTCGACGACATCTTCGAACTCGGGGCGCTGACCAAGATGGCCGGACAGGTGCTGGCCGCGGCCCTGGTCGCCCAGGGTGGGGTGCGGATGCTGTGGATCCCGCTGCACGACCGGATCATCGCCCTGGACACCGCGGCCTCGATCGCGATCACCGTCTTCTTCATCGTGTTGTGC
>JAAYAO010000306.1 GCA_012719335.1 Propionibacterium sp.
CTGTTGGCGGGGGCCCTGACGGCGCTGTCGCCCCTGTTGCGGCAGCACACCGAACTGGCCGTGGGCGCCAACCGGCTGGTCATCCCGACCTGGTCGGCCCCGCTGGTGATTTGGATTCTGGTGGTGGCGATGACCCTGGCCGCCACCGCGATCGTCCACCTGCACCCGGTGTTGAAGTTCGTCGGCTGGGTCTCGCTGATCTCGGTGATGGCCCCGTTCATCACGATGCTCGCCCACGAGCCGCTGGTCGCCTTCGGGTTGCTGGCGGCCGGCAGTGGGGTGTTGCTGGTGCTGATCGTGGTGCGGTGGCGGGCGTCCTTCCACCCGGCCGAGTTCCTGGTCGCCGGCATCGGGGTCACCCTCGGCACCGTGGTGCCGATGCTGCGGGCCCGCAGCGCCCCGTCCTTCGGCCTGGACCATCGTCCGATGCACATCGAGGGCGTGCTGGTGATGTTCGTGCTCTTCGCGATGCCGCTGCTGCTGGTCACCGGCTACGCGATGGCACAGGTCACGGTTCGGGTGGCGACCGACCTGGGCCCGTCCCTGCCCGGCCGGGCGCTCGGGGTGGTCGCCGCACTGTTGGCCGTCCCGGCCCTGGGGCTGATCGGCTGGAACTGGTGGCAGCGCAACGAACTGTGGACGGGCACCGCGCTGTTGCCGGCGGCGATGCTGGTGGCCCTGCTGGTGCTGTTCGCGGTGCCCCTGTGGGTGCGGGCGCGCGTGGTGGGGCTGCCCCCGGTCGCCGAGGTGGACGAGGGGTTCGGGCCCTGGCTGTACCCGATCGTCCTGGCGATCATCGCGCAGAACCTGCCGGTGTTCGTGATGAGTCAGGTCACCCCGATCGCCACGGTGATCGACCCGGCCCTCGGCGCTCGCGTGCTCGAATGGGCCGATGTGACACAAACCGATGCGGCGCGGATGTTGTGGCGCGGGCTGGTCGCGGTCGGTCTGCTGGTGGCGGCCTGGTTGTCGGCCCGCCGGGGCCGGATGGCCGGCCCGTTGGCAGCCTGCGCGGCCGCCGCGGTGACCGCGATGGGAGTACTGGGCACGGCGACCGGGTTGCCGCTGACCACCTTCACCGGTGAGGCCCTGATCGAGATCGCGATGGTATTCGGATTGGCGGCGCTGGCCGTCCGGGTGGTGCGGCGCAAGGTCGATCAACGGGTGCTGGTCGGGCTGGTCGGGTTGTTCGCGCTGGCAGTGGCCTACCCGTTCCGGCACCTGATCGCGGAACCGGTCGACCAGCTCGCCGGCCAGGCCGGCGGTGCCCTGGTGATCTTCGGTGTCGCCTGGCAGGTGTTGACCGGTGCGGAGTTCACCCGCAACTCGAACCGGGTCGCGCCGGCACCGTCACGGGTGATGCTGTTCGCGGCCAACATCGTGCTCAGCTCGGCCGTGGTCGCCTGGGTGGCGCTGACCCGCCGGTCGACCTCGGTGATCGACCCGGCCGGGTACGCCGACACCGGTGACTGGATGCTCGGCACCCCGCTGTTGGCGGCGGTGGCGGTGCTGCTGGTGCTGCAGATCGCCACCGGCGGGGACGCCCGGCGGATCGAGACCCGCGAGGAGGAGGCCCTGGAGGCCGAGGTCGAGGTGCACCAGCAGACCGGCGAGGTGTGGGCCGGGCCGGCCACCGGGCCACGTCCCGGCACCAAACCGCCGTGGGACGCGCCGGCGCCTCCCCGTTGAACACCGCCGTCGGCCCCTGGTTGTGGGGGTGACGGCGGTTTGCCCCGGGTGGGTGGTTGTCCCGGTTTGCAGGCCGACGGGCTGGTTTCGACAGGCTCAACCGACGCCCGTCCGGCCAGGCTCCGTCACCCCCACAACCAGGTCAACCGGCTGGTTTCGACAGGCTCAACCTACGCCCGTCCGGCCAGGCTCCGTCACCCCCACAACCAGGTCAACGGGCTGGTTTCGACGGGCTCAACCGACGCCCGCCATCTCAGGACGTGGGCGGTGGGCCCGGGTACTTCGGGGCCCGCACCCCGGCCGCGGCCAGGGCCTCCTGCCCCTTCTCCCGGATCACCCGTTGCACACCCCAGTGCTGGTTGGGTTCACACCGGGCCGTGATCCGCAGCGTCATCGTGTTGCCGGTGATCGAGTCCACCCCCAGCACGGTGGGGGCGTCCAGCAGTTTGTCCGCCAGGGTGCCCTCGTCCACCAGGTTGCTCATCGCGGTGCGCAACACCGCGATCACCCCGGCGGGGGCCTCGTCGTTGGCGACCGGCAGGTCGATGATCGCGGTCGACCAGCCCTGGGAATGGTTCGCGATCCGCACGATCTCACCGTTGCGGACGTACCAGATCACCCCGTCGGCGTCCCGCAGTCGGGTGACCCGCAGGGTGACCTCCTCGACGGTGCCCTTGCACTCGCCGGTGTCGACCAGGTCACCGACGCCGTACTGATCCTCGGCCAGCATGAACAGCCCCGAGAGGTAGTCCTTCACCAGCGATTGGGCACCGAAACCCAGCGCCACGCCACCGATACCGGCCGAGGCCACCAAGGGCCCCAGGGGCAGGCCGATCGCCGACAGAATGGTCAGCAGCGCGATCACCACGATCACGATGGTGGCGACATTGGTCAGCAGCGAGCCCATCGTCGCGGTGCGCTGTTTGTGCCGCTCGTGGGTCAACCCGGCGGCCCGGGCCAGCACGCCGGGACGCTCCGCCTCCCGCTTCTTCGACCGTTCGATCGCGCCGGCCACCACCCCGCGGATCGCGCGCACCAGAATCCAGCGGCCGATGATCGCCACCAGCAGGGTGACCGCGATGATGATCGCGGTCTCGGGCCACTCCCAGATCAGCAAGGGCACCATCAGGCGTCCAACCCCAACAGGTGTGGCAGGACGGTGGCGAGTTGGCCGCGCACCACGGCGTGCGCCCAATCGTCGAAGGGGGTTTCCTCGGCGTTGATGATGATCGCCTCGGCCCCCTCGGCGAGCGCGGTCGGCACCAGGCCGGCGATCGGCTGGACGGTCAGGCTGGTGCCCACCGCGATCAGCAGGTCACATTCGTGCGCCGCGGCGAAGGCCGCGTCCAACACCTCGGGCACCAGCATTTCGCCGAACAGGATCGTGGTGGCCCGGGTGATGCCGCCGCATTCGGGGCAGTCGGGGTCGGGGTCGCCGGCGCGCACCCGTTCGATCTGGTCGATCATCGGGCCGGTCGCCGGGCAGGAGTCGCACTGCCAGTCGCGCACCGACCCGTGCACCTCCAGCACCATCTGCTCGGAGTTGCCGGCGAGTTGGTGCAGCCCGTCGGTGTTCTGGGTGACGATCGCCTGCAACCGGCCCTGCCGCTCCAACTCGACCAGGGCCGCATGGGCCGGGTTCGGTCGGGCCTCCCAGACCGGGGACGCGGCGCGGTACTGCCAAGCCGCGCGGCGCACCTCGGGGTCGCCGAGGTAGGAGTCCAGGTGGGAGATCAGCTCGGCCTTGGGGTTCTGCGTCCACAGCCCCTGCGGGCCGCGGAAGTCCTGAATGCCCGATTCGGTGGAGATGCCCGCGCCACTGAGCACGGTGATCCGCTGCGCTCGGGCCAGTAGTTCGACGGGGTCGGCTCTCATACCCGAAACCGTACCCTCCGGTGCCGACAGTGCTCCGGACGAACCCGGGGGAGGGGTGGTCGATTGTGAATGCAGCCGAGCGTGGGGGCGGGTTCCTGCGTGTTCTCGCGGGGTTTCGACTCGCCGCGCGAGCGCGGCGGCTCAACCGGCGTTGTCGGGCGGTGGCTCAACCGGCGTGAAACCCGCGGTGGCTCAAACCGGCGTGGTCTCGTGGAGGCTCAACCGGCGTTCGCAGGAGTCGTGTTCACGCCGGCCCGCGAAGTTCCAGCACCGGGTCGCCTAGGCTCGGGACACACCGTCCCCCGTCGTCCAGGAGCACCGTGAGCAAGCAGAACCCCAGCCAGTGGGAGCAGATCACCGCCGAGAACCCCGACCACTCGCGCTGGTACATCGAACGGTTCCGGGCGATGGCCGCCGACGGGCGCGACCTGGCCGGTGAGGCCCGGCTGATCGACGCGATGGCCGACCGCGGGGCGCGGATCCTGGACGCCGGATGCGGGCCCGGCCGGGTGGCCGGACACCTGTATCGGCAGGGCCACCGGGTGGTCGGGGTGGACGTCGACCCGGAGCTGATCGCCGCCGCCGAGGCCGACCACCCCGGCCCCAGCTACCTGGTGGCCGACCTGGCCGAACTCGATCTGCCCGCCCACGGCGTCGCCGAGCCCTTCGACCTGATCGTGTGCGCCGGCAACGTGATGACCTTTCTCGCCGACGACAGCCAAGTGCAGGTGCTGGACGGGTTCGCCCGGCACCTGGCCGAGGACGGCCGGGTGGTGATCGGTTTCGGCGCCGGACGGGGCTACGACTTCGCCCAATTCCTCTCCGACGCCCTCTCGGTGCGACTCACCCCGCAGCACACCTTCGCCACCTGGGATCTGCGTCCGTTCACCGACGACTCCGACTTTCTGGTGGCGGTGCTGGCCCGCGGCTGAACGCCGGGACGGCGGCACTCAGCTGGTGATGTCCTTGTTGCTGAACCGGGCCCAGGCGGCGCTGCCGAAAACCACGATGTAGCCGGCGGCCAGCAGCAGACCCCGCTGCAGGTTGTCGGTGAAGATCGGTTGCCGAAACAGGTCGGTGCCGGCCGTCCAGTGGTGCACGATCAGCCATGGGTGCAGCCAATCCAACTGGGGCACCGCATGCAGGATCCAGACCACCATCACCACCCCGGCGGTGGCCAGGGTGGCCGCCACCGGCTGCTCGGTGAGGGTCGAGATGAACAACCCGACCGCCGCCAGCGCCGCCAGACACACCCCCAGGTAGGCCACCATCAGGGCCAACCGGCCCAGCCCCTCGGCCAGCGGAATCTCGGTGCCCGACAGCAACCGCACCGGCTTCAACCCGAACAGGGCCCACCCGGCCAGCAACCCGGCGATCGCCACGGTGAGCGGTGCGATGAACGCCCCGACCACCAGGGCGGCGTACTTGGTCAGCAACAGCCGGGTGCGGTGCACCGGAACGGTCAGCAGGTAACGCAGGGTGCCCTGCTGGGCCTCCCCGGAGATCGCGTCCCCGCACAGCGCCGCCACTGCCAGCGGCAGAAAGAAGGTGATCATCACACTCAGCGCGCTGAGCGCCACGAAGAAGCCGTTCTCGCTGATCTCGGTGATGAAATCCGGGCCGTGGCCGCGGCCGGTGGGCCGCGACACCCGAATCGCGATCGCCATCACCACCGGAATCGCCGCCAACACCGCCAACCCGACCTGGTTGCGGCGCCGACCGGCGATCAGCCGCAACTCGGAGCCGAACAGCCGCAGGGCCCTAACCGCTGACATCGAATCCCTCCCCGGTCAGGGCGATGAACAGGTCCTCCAGACTGGGACGGGTCACCTCGAAGCCGCGCACGGCCACCCCGGCGGCGACCGCCCCGGAGGCCGCGCCGGCGACCGCGCCCAGCAGCAGCCCGGCCCGCGCCGCCTTGCGGCCGGTGCGGTAGTCGCGGATGCGCCAGCC
>JAAYAO010000307.1 GCA_012719335.1 Propionibacterium sp.
CCGACTGCTTCGCCAATCCGATAGCGGGGGCGGAAACCTGCCGTCGACGTACCGGGTTCAGCGGTGATCGGGCTTGCCCGTCGGGGTGCCGCGCGGGGCGATGCCCAGCGCGATCAGGATGCGCAGGGTCACCAGACCCAGAGCCAGGGGAAGTACCACCAGAGCCGCGTAAGCCGCTCCCAACCAGCCCCGTCCCAAGCCGGCCGGATGCTCGGGGGTGGTGATCACTTCCTGCGGGGTGCCGCGGCGGGTGAGGGGGTAATCGCGATGGGTTTCGATCTCGACGGTGCCGGAGACCGGCTCGGGTGACCACACCCGGTACGGTTCGCGGGCGGCGCCGACATTGCTCGGCAGGACGCCGACCTCCTGCTGCCAGGTGATCTCGGCGGTGCAGATGTGGCTCAGAAACATCGTTGACACCGCCCGGCGACAGTCGGTGATCTCGGCGGTGCCGGTACGCAGCACCTCACCATCCCAGGCCGAACCCGACCGGGTCGACCAGCCCATCGTCGCCCACAGTCCGACCACCAGGGTGACCACCATGACCGCCAGAACCGGAACCCCCCACCAGGAGCGGCCGGATGTCACTGCTCGGGCCGGCTGGTGTCCGTGGCTCCCTGAGCCGCGTCCACGGCGGGGCCGACCGAGTCGGGGATCGGATTGAGTCCATCCAGACCCTGCATACCCGAACGGATGTCCTGGAAGCGAGGCTTGAAGCCGCCATCCAGCGATCGCATGGCCGCAGCGGCCTCGTCCAACTTGCCGGCGACCTTGACGAGTGTCTCGCCCAGGCTCTGCAGCAGTTTGCCGCCCTTGTTGAGTTTGTCGGCCAACCGGCGCAGCAAGTTGGCGAATCGGAGGGCCGCCCAACTGGTGAAGGCGGCGATGCTGGCGCCGACCGTCGGGATCATCGAGGCGAGGGCCAGGAGCGCGGAGGCCACGACTTCGGCCAAGAGGTCGACGATGAACCCCCAGATGATTTCGCGCAGGGCACCGATGATGGCCCCGCACCCGATGGCCAGTTCACCGAACGACTTCGCGGCGGCTCCTGCGCCGGGGAAAACCTCGGAAATGCAGGGGTGGACCTCGGTGCGGTAGGTGTCGGCACCGTCGCCGGTCCAGCCGGGGAAGTCGTTGATCGTGCTGCGGTGCTCGGCGCCCATGTCTTCCATCAGCGCTGCGACGGCCAGCCAGTCGTCGCCATTGGCACGAATCTGGGCCGGATCACCCAACAGGAAGTCGACCGTTTCCCGCAGCGGGGTGCACCAACTCATGATCCAGTCGAGCAGAAACTCCAAGGGTGCTTTGACGATGGCGGCCACCGGATTCATCACGGCGCCGATGACCTCCAGCCCGGCGCCACCCCAGGCAGCGGCCGCGTTGAGGCCACCGGCCAGTCCTTCGGCTTCGCTGGTGGCCTCGACGGCCTGCACCAACTCGTACACCGGCATCAGCAGAACCTCCCGTCCAACTCGTCGACCTCGGCCTCGATCTCCTTGGCCTTCTCCGCGTGCACCAGTTCGGTGTTGCGATAGACCTCGAGGATCTGGTCCAGGGTGTCGACGGTGTACTGCAAGGCGGTGCCCGATTCCCGCACCACATCGACGGTGCTCTTCTGACCGATCCCCATCCACCAGCCGACAATTCCGGCGTACAACAACCCATAGGACAGGAAAACCTTGGGGCTGGACGCCTTGGACACGATCTCGCCCCCGGTGCGCTGTCGCAGCGAGTCGATCTGGTCGCGGTGACGTTCGAACTCGTTCTCGTGCAGTGTGAAGCTCATGCCTGCTCCTGATCGGTGTCGAAGGGGCTGAAGTCGGTGCGCGGCAGATCCGACGCGGCCAGGATCTCCTGCACCCGGGCATGTGCCTCGGCACACGCTGCGCCGTACTGCCCGAGGAAGGCCTCGGTCAGTTTCGCTTTGCCGATCCGTCCGGCGTCGGGCAGAAACGCCAGGTCGAGCAACTCCCCACCGGCCCCGACCCGTATCCGGACGAACCGGTTCTTGGCCTCGGCCTCTACCTGAGCGATCTGCTCCCGCAGCGCTCGGCCCTGTTCACCGATCCGTTCGATCCGGTCCTCGCATCGTTGTTGCCAGTCATGGGGGTCGCCGGTCTGGCGATACTTCACCCGGTCGGGGTCGTCGAGGAACTCCCGGAAGAGGGCGTTGAACTCGGAGCTCATTCGATGTCCTCACTGCGTTCCCGGATGCTCTCGGGCATCGCCGACAGCAGATCGATGCCCTGGCCGGCGAGAACCTGCGAGTTCTGTTGTGCCAACCGGGCCTGACCCTCTCGATACAGATCCATCACCTGGGCGGCCAGCCCCGACTTCGCGACCGACTCCGCAGCCTCGGTGAACTCGAAGTCCACGATCTGCGCACCGTTCAGGCGCATTCGGGCAACCCGGTTGGACACCTCCACCTCGGTACTCGCCGCCACGTGCCGGGCCAGGTTGGTCAACGTGTCGGCGTGGGCTTCCAGATTCGCGGCGAAGGCGGCGAAGAAGTCGGGGGAGTCCGGGGTCACTCCGTCCGGAACAGATGTGGGCATGGGGGTCAAGCTACTGCCGGGTCGGTTCACTCCCGGTGAGACTGCCCTGATGCTTGGCCGACAGCTCCTTCAAGGTGGCGGTGTCGGGGCCGGGCGGGGTGGTGAACACCGCTTCGCGGTAGTAGCGCAACTCCTCGATCGACTCCTGGATGTCGGCCAGGGCCCGGTGATTGCCGCACTTGGCCGGGGTGTGGAAGTAGGCGCGGGGGAACCAGCGCCGGGCCAACTCCTTGATCGAGGAAACGTCCACATTGCGGTAGTGCACGTGGCCTTCGAGGGTGGGCATGTCACGGGCCAGGAAGGCCCGGTCGGTGCCGATGGTGTTGCCGGCCAGCGGGGCCTTGCGCTCCTCGGGCACCCATTCGCGGATGTAGTCGAGCACGAGTTTCTCGGCCTCGGCCATCTCCAGCCCCTCGTCCAGCTTCGCCAGCAGGCCCGAGGTGGTGTGCATCTCGCGGACGAAGTCGCCCATGCACTCCAGGGCCTCGGCGGGCGGCTTGATCAACACGTCGACACCGTCGCCGAGCACGTTGAGGTCACCGTCGGTGACCAGGGCGGCCACCTCGATCAGGGCGTCGGTGGTCAGATCCAGACCGGTCATCTCGCAGTCGATCCACACCATGCGGTCATTGTTCACAGCCAGCACCTTAGACCCCCACGGCCCGACGCCGCTCGGTCAGCCGGAATGGCGACGTGGCGTGAAATGGCGCAACCAGGCGCCGGCGACGAAGCTGAGTGCCCCCACCACCAGGCTCGCCACGAACAAGGGGAAGGCAACGGTGACCGCGCTGATCACCAACGGGCCCGCGGCATTGCCGCTGTCGGCCATCAACCGCCACCCGGCCAGGAACTGGGTGCGTCCGGTCGTCGGAGCCGCGTCCGAGCCGAGGGTCATCACCACCCCGGACGAGATGCCGTTGCCCAGCCCGAGGAGCGCCCCCACCAGACCGACGGTGAGCGGGGTGGTCGCCAGCGGCAGAATCAGCAGACCCACGCCCATGACCACCATCGACGGCAACACCACGGAGAGTCGACCGAAGCGGTCCATGAGTGCCCCACCGAAGTAGAACAGGGTCATGTCGACCCCCATCGAGATGCCGAAGATCAGGGTGGACACCGCCGGATCGAAGCCCAGATGGTCCGACCACAAGGGCAGGATCGCCTGCCGGGCCGAACGCACCAGCATCAGCCCGAGGGCGCCGACGCCGAGGGTCGCCAGCAGCCGGCGGTGGGCGTGCAGTACCGACCACAGCCCGGTGCGTTGCGGGTTGTCGGTTGCCAAGGTCTGTTCGTTGGGCAGGTCGGGCAGCAGCAGGGTGACCAGGCCGGCGACCACACTCATCACCGCGGCGAACAGGTACGCCGGCGTCATGCCCCAGGCCGCGACGATGCCCGCGGCGATCAACGGGCCGATGAAGAAGCCGATCCGGAACATCCCACCGAGGGTCGACAGGGCCCGGGACCGCCAGTTCGGTGGCACCGCCACCGTCAGATACGACAGTCGGGCCAACGCGATCACCGCCGTGGCCAGACCCACCGCGAACACCGCCGCACCCAACATGAACAGGTTCTGTGCCTGCCAGGCGGTCAACAGGGCCCCGGCGTCCAACACCGCTGCGCCCAACATTGCGCGCTTCTCGCCGATCTTGGCCGCGATCACCCCGGCCGGCAGGTCGCCGACCAGTTGCCCGATTCCCATCAGGGCGGTGATGAACGCGGCCATCTCCAGTGAGCCACCGAGTTGCCGGGCGGTCAGCGGAATCAGCGGGATGATGCCACCGATACCGATGGTGGCCAGGGTGGTCGGCAAGTACGTCGCGATCAGAAAGCGCAGGTTCTTCTTGTCGGGGCCGGCCACGGGGCGATCTTCGCACGAATCGGGCCGCCGACCCACCGTGAGCGTTCTGCGATACGGACTGCCCCGGCGGGCCATACTGGCCCGGTGAAGAAACGGATCGTGGTGTTGCTGGCGCTGGTGATGACCGCGCTGGTGGCCGGTTGCACCCCGTCCGATGCGCGTCCGCCGGTGTGGCCCACCGCACAAGCCCTCGCCGAGGCGATGAGCGCCGGTGACCTCAGCGAGGTGACCGGGCCGCCGGGGGTCGACCTGCAGGCCGAGTGGGACACGATCATGTCGGGTATGGACGGCATCCTGCCGGTCGTCACCCCCGACACGCCCACCCTCAGCGGGGACGAGCAGGTGGCCACCGTGCCGCTGTCGATCGAGTGGCCCTTCGAATCCGACCATTGGGGGTACCCCACCACCGCCACCTTCCGGCTGGTCGAGGACACCTGGCAACTGCAATGGGCCCCGGCCTCGCTGCACCCGCAGCTGACCGGCGGCACCCGGCTGGTGCACCAGTTCCTGTCGGCCGACCGGGCCAACATCATCGGACGCGGGTCCGAGCCGTTGGTGATGAGCCGGGAGGTGCTCGAGGTCGGCATCGACAAACAACAGTTGGACGGGGCGGACGCGGCCACCTCGGCCAGGGCCCTGGCCGAACTGCTGGAGATCAACGTCGAGAACTATGTGGCCAGGGTGGAGGCTGCCGGCCCGATCGCCTTCGTCGAAGCGCTGGTGGTGCGCGGTGGATCCCCGGCGGTGCTGCCGCCCGAACTGTCCGACATTCCCGGGGCCCGCGCCATTCCGTCCGAACGGATCCTGGCGCCGAGTCGCACCTTCGCCCAGGGCCTGCTCGGCACCGTGGCGCCGGTGACCGCCGAGGACGTCGAGGAATCCGGTGGCCGGATCAACCCGGGTGACATGGCCGGGGCATCGGGGTTGCAGGCCCGCTACGACGAGCAGTTGCGGGGCCTGCCCGGCGACCGGGTGGTGTTGGTCGACCGCACGCCCGAGGAATCGGCGTCCCCGACACCGAGCGGGAGCCCGAGCGCCGAACCGGGCACACCGTCCGCGAGCCCGACGGAAGAAGCGCCCGCGGAGCAACCCCGCACCTGGGAGGAACTGTTCCGCAGCCAACCCGAACCCGGTGAACCGCTGCACCTGACCCTGGACCTGAACCTGCAGACCAAGGCCGAGAAACTGCTCGCCGACGTGAAACCGTCGGCCTCGATCGTGGTCGTCGACAAGAACACCGGGGCGATCCTGGCGGCGGCCAACAGCCCCGCCGACGGGGCCAACCCCAACGCCAGTTTCGGCCGGTATGCCCCCGGGTCGACCTTCAAACCGGTTACCGCGCTGGCCCTGGTGCGCAAGGGATACACCGCCAACAGCACCGTCGAGTGCACCGCCACGTACACCGTCGACGGACGCCAGTTCAAGAACTACGCCGACTTCCCGTCCGGGGCCACCGGCCGCACCAGCCTGGCCGGGGCGATGTCCACCTCCTGCAATACGGCCTTCATCGCCGAGCATGCCCGGATCAGCCCGGAGGACCTGAGCCGGGCCGCGGCCAGCCTCGGCCTGGGGGAGGACTACGACGCGGGCTTCCCGGTGTTCTACGGGTCGGTGCCCGAGCCGGCCAACCAGGTCGGCAAGGCCGAATCCCTGATCGGGCAGGGGCTGGTCGAGGCCTCCCCGGTGGCGATGGCCGGCATGGTGGCCTCGATCGCCTCCGGCAAGACGGTGATCCCGTACCTGGTGGAGGGCCAGCAGCCCACCCCGTCCGGTGACCCGCTCACCTCTGCCGAGGCGGCCGAACTACAGGCGATGCTGAAGGCGGTGGTCGACAACGGCACCGGACGGTCGCTGCGCAGCGTGCTGCTGGCCGGCAAGACCGGCACCGCCGAATACGGCACCGACACCCCACCCAAGACCCACGCCTGGATGGTCGGTTGGAATCAGCAGGTGGCCATCGTGGTGTTCGTCCACGACGGCAAATCCGGCTCCGGAACCGCCGGCCCACTGGTTCGAGCGATGCTGCAATGAATGCGAGAAGTAGCCAGTTTCCGGGCCGGGCTGGCTAGAATCACGCCCCGAGCCCCCGTAGCTCAGCTGGATAGAGCAGCGGCCTTCTAATCCGCCGGTCACAGGTTCGAATCCTGTCGGGGGTGCTCTGGGGCCGCGACATGCCGAGAGACACCGTGACGCTTTTTCGCCGGTCGAACCGTCGCACGTTCGTGGCGCCCCTGACGCCGGTCGACCGCGGCACTCGCGCGGCTCCCCTGACGCCGGTTGAGCCGCGGCGTGTCGAAACCTCGCGAGGTTGCGCGGGGAGCCTCCGACGCCGTGGCTCGGCGGGCTCGGCCGACCCTCGACGGCGGGTACGCTGAACCCCATGTCGTCCGACCCCGATAAGCGAGCGCGCCGCAAATCCGGCCTGCCGCCGAAGCCGAACCCGGCGGTCGGTTGGCCCGAGCGGCTGGTCAAGAGCCCCTTCACCTGGGTGTCGGTCGGCCTCGTGGTGGCCTACATCGTGGCGTTCGTACTGCTCTACAACCAGGTCGTGCACGACCAGGAGGTCGAGGGCGGCGTACTGCCCGGCATGGGGGAGGAAGCCTGGAACAAGGGCGCCACCTGGGGCCTGATCAGCCTGATCCCGTTCGTGATCGCCTTCATCCTGTCGGATCGATGGCGTCCGCAACGGTTGTGGATCTGGCTGCTCGCCCTCGGCTGGGGGGCCTGCGTGGCCACCTTCATCTCGATGCACGTGAACACCTGGGCGGCCGGCCACCTCAGTATCGAGGGCAGCGGCGACCCGGCCACGGCATCCCGGGCGGCGATCTTCATCGCACCCTTCGTGGAGGAAGCCACCAAGGGGTCGGTGCTGTTCCTGTTGGCGATCCTGCTGCGTTACCGGTGGGTGTCGCGACTCAGCGCGGTGTCCCTGGCCGGGCTCAGCGCGATCGGTTTCGCCTATGTCGAGAACATCCTCTACTACGGCCGCGCCTACCGGTATGCGGCCGAAACCTACGGCGTGGTCGCCCCCGACGACGCACTGCGCCAGATCTTTCTGATGCGCGGGGTGATGACCCCCTTCGCCCACCCGCTGTTCACGATCATGATCGGCATCGGCCTCGGCGTCGCGCTGCGCACCCGCAGCAAGACCGTGCGCATCCTCGCCCCGCTGATCGGCTTCCTGGCCGCGGCCTTCCTGCACATGTCCTTCAACGCCACCGCCACCCTGGTGCAGGGGCCCACCCTGATCATGATGTGGGTCACCGCCCTGTTGCTGGTGGTGCGGCTGATCGTGATGGTCGTCCGCGAGGTCAACAAGCAGGGACGGCTGGTGCACTACCGGCTCACCGAGTACGTCCAGATGGGCTGGCTGGAACCCGGCGACCCCGACAGCGTGTCCGGCCTGCGCACCCGCATCCGGGCCCTGTGGCATGCGATCTGGCAC
>JAAYAO010000034.1 GCA_012719335.1 Propionibacterium sp.
ATGCCACTGCACGGCGAGTACGACCCGCCCGCCAATGAATGGCTGCGCGGTGAGATCGATCGGATTCTGACCACCGGCACCACCGACGGCACCACGATGGGCGGCTACGCCGTGGTGTTGGTGACCACGGTGGGTGCCAAGAGCGGCAAACTGCGCAAGATCCCGCTGATGCGCGTAGAGCACGAGGGCGAGTACGCGATCGTGGCGTCCAAGGGCGGCGCACCCGACCACCCCGAGTGGTACCACAACGTGAAGGCCAACCCGCACGTCGAACTGCAGGACGGGGCACTCACCCTCGACTACCGGGCCCGCGAGGTGGACGGCGCCGAACGCGACACCTGGTGGCAGCGGGCAGTGTCGGCCTACCCCGATTACGCCGACTACCAGGCCAACACCGACCGGCAGATCCCGGTGTTCGTGCTGACCCCGATGGACGGCCAGGGCTGACCAGCATTCAGCCGACCACCCAGAGAATGAGGTCTCGCTGAGAGGCTGGTTCGCTAATCAGCCTGAGGTAGCCGTGCGATCGCGGAGATCTCCACGGTCGCGCCCGGGGCGCCGATCTGGTTGATGCCGAGTGCGGTCCAGGTCGGGGCGACGGGGGAGTCCGCGAGAAACTCCGCGCGCACCTGCATGAAGGTGGGCAGGTGGGCCAGGTCGGTGTGGAAGCTGTTCACCTGCACCAGGTCGGCGAAGGTGGCGCCGGCCTCGGCCAGCACGGCGCCGATGTTGCGCCAGGCGAGGCGGTACTCGTCCTCGAGCGTTTCGGGGTCGGGCAGGCCGGGGGAGCGGCCGACCTGGCCGGAGATGAACAGCAGATCGCCGACGATCAGGCCGGGGTTGAAGCCGTAGTTCGCGGCGAGCTTGGTCATGTCGGACGGAACCACGGGGTGCATCGGCAGTCGCCTCCTGAGTGATCGGTCAACCCGACGGCCATCGCGTGGGTTGCGGTGAACCTAGCCCGGGCCCGTCCGGCATGCAGCGCGATTCCCGGTGCTCGGACGACGCGGCGCGGGCGGGTCACCACTCGTCCGCGGGCCGGGTGAGGTGTGAGGTGTCGACGCGCTTGTCCCACAGATGGACGTGCCCGGGAATCTGCTGGTCGTCGAACGGCTCCCAGTCGTCGTACTGATCGGCCAGGGCCTGCCAGTGCTCCGCTTCGTCCACCCGGCCGGCCTCACGCAACGCGATGGCTGCGGCACGTTGCAGCTCCTGCGCCTTGTCATGGAAACAGGCGTTGTCGGCGAACGTGATGGCATGCTGACACACCTGGATGGCTTCATTGAGGTGGGCCGGGTGGGTCAGTGAGTAGTTCAACTCGAGCACGGCGCGAATACACACGGCGTTCGCTGCTCGCATCGGGTGATACAGCTCTTTGCGCCCGATCATGGCGAGGGACAGCTCATTGGCCAGCGACAGCGCTTCCTCGGTGGGGCCGAGAGCGGTCAGCAAGGTCACGTAGGCCAACAGCACCAGTTCCGGGTCGTCGGCGTCGACCTCGCGTGCGAGTGTGACGGCCTGGCGAAATGCGGTCTCAGCACGTTCCGCGTCGCCCTCGGCGAGCAGCATTCGCCCGTACTCGATGCTGAGATAGCCGGCCAGGGGTAGGTCCCCGTCGGCGATCGCCCTGTCCACCATGGTTTGGCCGAAGCGAACATCGCCGATGCTCACGCGTTGGGAGGCGGGCAGCTCGCGCCATGCCGCCCGACCCTTCTCCACGATGCGTGACAGTGCGTTGTTCAGTGCCGCTTGTTGTTCGTGGCTACTGGTTTCGATCAGCACCATCGCACACGCCGAAGCAGCCTGCTTGTACTTGATGACCACCTCCTCCACCTGGCCGTCGGAGAGGTGATCGTCGCCGAACTGCTCGATCTGCTCGACGGCCGCCAGGGGTCCGCTCGGGTCGCTCACGAGATCTCCGTTCCGTCCATGCCGATCGCCAACACCATGATGTCGTCCAGGGCCGCGGACAGCATCGCCCGGTCCTGCGGGCCGTCGGCGCGGGCAGCCATCCGGGCCTGGACGAACAACAACTGGACGATCCGGTGAACACCACCTCGTCGTCGGTGCGCAACAGGGCCCGCACCACCCGGTTGCCCCAGTTCAACACCAAGTTGCTGCGCTCGGCATAACCCGGTGAGGCCGAGTCGACACGTCCGTGCCCGATGAACACCGCCGGCAGGTCGGGGGAGGGAAACTGCCGTACCGCCACGGTGCAGCGCTGCTCGGTCAACGTGGTGGTCGCGCGTCGCGCCAGGGCCAGTGATCGGGTGTGGTCGTCCCGGGTGGGTTCGCGCAGCGCGATGACCTCATTGGCCGGGTACACCCGGGTGGCGGTGACCCCGGGCTACACCTGGGGCAGGGTCAGCAGGATCTCCTGGTCGAGGGTGTGCCCGGCGTTGATCACGATGCGCCCGCCGGGGTTGAAGCCGGCGATGGTGCGAAACTCGTCCACGGTCACGGCATACAGCAGGTTCGGGTTGCGCTGAATCACGTCGATCAACCGCAGATCGCCCTCGGTGGTGTGCATGGTGAGCATCGGCAACACGACTTCGGCGAGTTCCAGCTTCTCGGGGCCCGAACCGGACGTGGTGGTGCGGCGCAACTCGAACTCGTGATCGGACACGAACTCGGCGAAACGTTGAGGGTCGGTGTCGGCCAGGTTCTGCAACCAGCCCAGCGCGGCCCGTCCGAGTGCGGCCCGGGTGCGGTCGAGGGCCTTGGTGTCCATCAACGACTCCCGGCCGGCGGTCGGCTCCAAGCGGGTGGAGGTGACCACCGTCCACGCGAAGAATGCCCATTCGGGCAGCATCGAGGCGGAGTCGTCGACCAGCATGTCGTTGACGTAGACCCGGTCGCGCCCCGGTGAGCGCCGCTTGGCTCGGAGGCTGCCGATGTACAGCACCGCG
>JAAYAO010000308.1 GCA_012719335.1 Propionibacterium sp.
CCTCGGCCGCCATCGGGTCGTGTTCCTCGTGACCAACCAGGGAGTGCCCCTCGGAGGTCTTGAAGCCCATCTTGACGTTGTCGATCTCGGTGGCCAGCGCGGCCGCGGTGTCGTCGTCGAACGTGCCGGTCTCGCGGATGGTGGTCAACACCTGCGAGTTGTGCCGCAGGTGCTCGAGAAGTTCCTGCTCGAAGCGCAGCACGTCGTTCACCGGAACGTTGTCGAAGTGGCCGTTGGTGCCGGCCCAGATGCTGACGACCTGCTCCTCCACCGGGTACGGGTGGTACTGGCCCTGCCGCAGCAGCTCGGTGAGTCGCTGACCGCGGTCGAGCTGACGCTTGGTGGTGGCGTCCAGGTCGGAGGCGAACATCGCGAAGGCCTCCATGTCGCGGAACTGCGCCAGGTCGATCTTCAGCGAGCCGGAGACCGACTTCATCGCCTTGATCTGCGCGGCACCACCGACTCGGGACACCGAAATACCCACGTCGATGGCCGGACGCTGGTTCGCGTTGAACAGGTCGGACTGCAGGAAGATCTGGCCGTCGGTGATCGAAATCACGTTGGTCGGAATGTAGGCCGACACGTCGTTGGCCTTGGTTTCGATGATCGGCAGGCCGGTCATCGAGCCGCCACCCAGCTCGTCGGAGAGCTTGGCGCAACGCTCCAGCAGACGGGAGTGCAAGTAGAACACGTCACCGGGGTACGCCTCACGGCCCGGCGGGCGACGCAGCAGCAGCGACATCGCACGGTAGGCCTCGGCCTGCTTGGTCAGGTCGTCGAAGACGATCAGGACGTGCTTGCCCTGGTACATCCAGTGCTGACCGATGGCCGAGCCGGAGTACGGGGCGATGTACTTGAAGCCGGCCGGGTCGGAGGCCGGGGCGTGCACGATGGTGGTGTATTCCAGCGCGCCGGCTTCTTCCAGCACACCGCGCACCTCGGCGATGGTCGAGCCCTTCTGACCGACGGCCACGTAGATGCAGCGCACCTGCTTGGACGGGTCGCCCGAGGCCCAGTTCGCCTTCTGGTTGATGATCGTGTCCAGCGCGATCGCGGTCTTACCGGTCTTGCGGTCACCGATGATCAACTGACGCTGGCCACGGCCGATCGGGGTCATCGCGTCGATGGCCTTCAGACCGGTCTGCATCGGCTCGCGGACCTCCTGGCGGTCCATCACGCCGGCAGCCTGGATCTCCAGCTCACGACGTCCGTCGATGCCCTGGATCTCGCCCAGCCCGTCGATCGGGTTGCCCATCGCGTCGACCACGCGGCCGAGGAAGCCGTCGCCGACCGGAACCGACAACACGGTGCCGGTGCGGGTGACGGTCGAGCCCTCCTCGATGCCCTCGCTGGACCCCAGCACCACGACACCGATCTCGCGGGTGTCGAGGTTCTGGGCAATACCGAGAGTTCCGTCGGCGAACTTCAGAAGTTCGTTGGCCATCGCCGAGGGCAAGCCCTCGACCCGGGCGATACCGTCACCGGAGGTGACGACCTGGCCGACTTCCTCCCGCTGGGAGGTCTCTGGAGTGTAGTCCTGGACGAACTTGTCCAGTGCGTCCCGGATTTCCTCCGGACGAATAGTGAGTTCCGCCATCTTCGCGTCCCTAGCTCTCGATTTCAGCAAATGTCATTGTCGTCGCGTCACCGGAACAAACGGCGCGCTTCCTCCAGTCGCGAGGCCATCGTGCCTTCGATGACCTCGTCGCCGACCTCGACCCGAATGCCGCCGAGTACCGACTCGTCGACGATCTGGTGCAAGGTCATGTCGCGCCCGACCTGGCGGCTCAGGGCCGCTCGCAGTCGAGCCGCTTGTTCGTCGGTCAACGGCCGCGCCACGGTCACGGTGGCCACTGCCCGCTGCCGCTGATCGGCAGCGAGGTCCAGGTAGCCCTCGAGGGTGTGGTCGAAGTTGCGATCGCGACCCACCACCGCGCGTCGCAGCAGGGTCTCGGCAACCGCCGACACCTTGCCCGACACCAGTGAGGAGATCAGCCCCTGACGGGCTTCGATCGGCAACCGGTCGTTGTGAATCGCAGCGCGCAGCTTCGAATCCCCCGCCACGGTGCGGCCGAAGCGGAACAGTTCCTCTTCGGTCGAATCCAGTTGGCCGGCATTCTGCGCGGCAGCCAGTTCGGCACGGACGGCCTGTCGTTCCACCGCCGCGGCGAGGGAACGGCCCGAATGCCACCGCAGGGCACTGCCCTCGGCGAGCACCGCGACCGCCTGCTCCCCGACCTTGCCCCCGAAGAGGGTGTGCGCGAGTTGCTTGCGCTCGTCGGGGGTCAGGCTGGGATCGGTCAGCGCCCGCCGCAACCCGACCTGGGCGTCCATGGCATCGA
>JAAYAO010000309.1 GCA_012719335.1 Propionibacterium sp.
CGCTGATTTCGACACGCCGCTGAGGCGGCTGCTCAATCGACGCGGCCCCGTCGAAACCTGTCCGGGGTCAACCCCGGGGCAGCGGGTGGGCGAACTTCGCCTGCAGCAACCCGCCGAGTTCGGCCATCGCCAGGCGGGCCCGCTGTAGCTCGGCGGCTCGGGAGATGAAGCCGTGCTGCAGCCCGGGGTACCGGACGGTGGTGACCTGCACCCGGGCGTCCCGGAGCCGTTCGGCATAGCGCTCCGACCAGTCCCGGATCGGGTCGACCTCGGCGGTTGCCACGATCGCCTGCGGCAGCCCGGTCAGGTCGTCGGCCATCGCCGGTACCGCATAGGGCGAGTCGTGCGCTTCGACGGTGCCGGCCAGCCGTTTCAGGAACTTCACCGAAGCCCGGGTCAGGCCGGGCCCCTCGGCGAACTCCCGCATCGAGGCGGCGGCCAGGTCGTAATCGACCCCGGCGTACAGCATCACCTGACACAGGATCGGTGGCCCGCCGAGGTCGCGGGCACGCAAGGCGACCGAGGCGGCCAGGGTGCCCCCGGCCGAATCCCCACAGACCGCGAGCCGGTCGGGGTCCACCCCGAGCCGTTCGGCGTTCTCGGCCACCCAGCACATCGCCGCGTAGGCGTCGTCGGCCTGGGCCGGCACCGGGTGCTCCGGGGCGAGTCGGTAGTCGACATTCACCACCGTCGCCCCGGACGCCGCCGCCAGCTGGGTGGCCACGGGGTGGTAGGCGCGCACCGACCCCATCACCATCCCGCCGCCGTGGAAATAGACGATCACCGGGCCGCCGGTCTCGGTGGTGGGCCGGTGGAGGCGTACCGGGATCGGCCCGGTCGGCCCATCGGCCACCTCATCGGTGACCGATGCCAGCTCCGGCAGGTCGTCGGGGTACGGGGCCTCGTCCAGCCGGCCCCGCACCTCGGCCAGGTAGGCCGCAACGTCCCCGGTGAAGGTGGAGTACATCGCCTGCCGCATCGCGGCCGCGGCGTCGGGGTCGAGCAGGTCGAAGGGGTCCATCGGGCTCAGATCGGCAGCGATTCGTCGATCAGGTGCTGGCCGCGGGCCCGCATCAGGTCGTGGCACCGCTCCTCGGTGAACACCCAGAAGTCGCCGCGTTCGACGGCCTCCAGCATGATCCGGGCCGCGTCGATCGGCTCCAACCCGGCCTCGTCCAGCGACTGCCGCATCATCTCGAGGAACTTCGCCGACTCGGAGTCGGCCGCCTCGGGGGCCTGCTGGGCGTCGGAGAAGATCCGGGTGCGCATCCGGTTCGGCATCAGGATCGACACCTGGATGTCGGCCTGCTCGGCGGCGAGTTCCCGCTGCAGCGTTTCGGTCAACGCGAGCACCCCGTGCTTGGCGGCGACATAGGCACTCTGCATCGGCGGGGTGGTCACCGCGCCGATCGAGGACATATTGGCCACGATCGCCGGGCTGCCCTGTTCGAGCATCCGCGGCACGAAGGCCCGCACCCCGTGGAAAACCCCGTGCAGGTTCACCGCGATCACCTGCTGCCACTTCTCGGGAGCCAGCATCCAGGTGCGCGCACCGGCCTCGATGCCGGCATTGTTCACCAACAACTCGACGCTGCCGTGTTCGGCGTACACCTGCTCGGCCAGGGCGTCGACCGAGGCGAAGTCGGTGACGTCGACCTGCACCGCGCTCGCGCTGCCGCCGTCGGCGGTGACCGCATCGGCGACGGCCCGGGCGCGTTCACCCGACAGATCGGCCACCACCACGTGCATCCCGCGTCCGGCCAGGTATTGCACGAAGCCCTCACCCACCCCGGAGCCACCTCCGGTGACCACCGCGGTACCCGCGTCCAGTTTCAGCACACCCATATCCCGTCCCTTCTCGGCTGTCCGCGCTCAGTCTGCCCAGCCGCCCCCGTCCGGTTGGGGTTGTCGACCAGTGAACGGAACAGCCAGCGGGCGCGCCGGGGCCCGGATGGTTGAGTGTCGTGGATCACAAGGGGAAGGACCGTGCATGTCGGATCAAATGCGTTTCGACGATCGGGTGGCGGTGGTCACCGGGGCCGGCAACGGCCTGGGCCGCGCCTACGCGATGGAGTTGGCCGGACGCGGCGCCAAGGTACTGGTCAACGACCTGGGCGGTGGCATCCACGGCACCGGGTCGGACGACACCGCGGCCCGTGCCGTGGCCGACGAGATCACCGCCCTGGGCGGGCAGGCCGAGGCGAATGCCGACACCGTGGCCACCCCCGAGGGTGGCGCGGCGATCATCGATCAGGCGATACAGACCTGGGGCCAGGTCGACATCGTGATCAACAACGCCGGTGCGGTGGTTTCCCGTGGATCGGTGCACGAGGTCGATCCCGAGGATTACGTCACCGACCTGATGGTCGCCGCCGGTGGCACCTTCTTCCTCAGCCGTGCGGTCTGGCAACACATGTGGGAGCGCAACTACGGCCGCATCCTCAATGTGTCCTCCAGCGCCTTCCTCGGCATGCTCAGCGGGGCGGGTTACCCGGCCGCGAAGGGGGCGGTCTGGGGGCTGTCGCGGATGATGGCGGTGCGCGCGATTCGTGGTGAACGCGACATCAAGGTCAACACCGTGATGCCCACCTCCGGCACCCGGATGACCCATCTGATGGGGCCGGCGATCGACGAGGGAATGAAGAAGTACTACCCGCCGGAGGCCGCTGCAGCCCAGGCCGCTTTCCTGGTGCACGCCGACGTGCCGGTCAACGGCGAGATGTTCCTGATCGGCGGCGACCGGATGAACCGGGTGTTCACCGGCATCACCCGGGGCATCTCCGGCGCCGAGGGGCAACGGCTGACCATGGAGCAGATCCGCGACGGCTTCGACGCGGTGCTGGACACCGACGACTTCGTGCTGGCCACCTCCAGCCTGGAGAAGGCGTTGATGGACGACCGGGTGGACTGGTCGGCCGGCATCGGCAAGGTCTTCTGAACACCCACCCCTACCCGAAAGGACGAACGACGTGACCAAACGCACCGGTGATGGATGGGACCTGCTCGACCCGGACGTGTACGACCTGTTGGCCGCCCGGGGCGGCACCGGCAACATGGCCGAGAACCTGGATCAGATCCGGGAGTACCTGGAGACCCTGCCCTACCCCGAATCCCTGCCCGAGATGGCCTCGGTGGAGTGGGTCGAGATCGACGGCCCGGACGGTGACCGGCTGCCGCTGCAGATCGTTCGGCCCACCGACGAGCGCGGCGGCCCGGCGATCGTCTACTTCCACTCCGGTGGCATGGTGATGGGCTCGGCGAAATCGTCCTACCCGGTCGCGGCCCACCTGGCCCACGGCTCCGGCGCGACCGTGATCAACGTCGACTACCGGCTCGCCCCCGACCATCCGGTGCCGGCCCAGGCCGAGGACGGTTACGCCGCCCTGTGCTGGGTGGCCGCGAATGCCGACGAGCTGGGCATCGACCCGGCCCGGATCGCCACCTGCGGTGACTCCGCCGGCGGCACCCTGGCCGCGGCCGTCCCGCAACTGTCCCGGGATCGGGGTGGCCCGGCGGTGTTCGCCCAGGTGATCGCCTACGGCGGCTGCGATTTCGACCTGGGGGCCGAATCGGTGCGCGAGTTCGCGAACGCGCCGGGCCTGGATTTCGTCAACGTCACCTCCCTGAAGCGCTTGGCCGGTTCCGCCGAGGCCCACGAGTCGCCCTATGTGGTGCCGATGCTGGCCCGCGACCTGTCCGGCCTGCCGCAGGCGATCGTGGTCACCGGCGAGGTCGATCCGATCCGGGACTGGTCGGAACGCTACGCCGCGCGGCTGCGCGAGGCCCGGGTGCAGGTCACCCTGACCCGTTACCCCGGCCTGCACCACGGCTTTCTGATGCGGGTGGACGACCTGGCCCGGGCCCGCCTGGCGATGGCCGAGATCGGCGCCCTGCTGCGGGCCAAGTTCGCCCATCCGCTGCCTTGGTGAACCCGATGCTGTTCGACGTGCTGATGCCCGGGTTCTTCCGGGCGCCGGGCTACTACCCGTTCGCGCATGATCTGGCGGCCCCCGATTACCGACGGATCGTGCAGGCCGTCGACGCGTTGGGTTATCACGCGATCCTGGTCGGTGAGCATCTGGGTATGCCGCACGACACCGTGCCCCGGCTGGGCCCGCACTGGGACGAGTCGCTCACGATGATGACCTTCATCGCGGCCAACTCGCAGCGGCTGCGGGTCGACAATGCGGTGCTGGTGCTGCCCTTCCACCACCCCCTGCGGCTGGCGAAGGCACTGGC
>JAAYAO010000310.1 GCA_012719335.1 Propionibacterium sp.
CCTCCACCCAGTTGCGGATCATCGCCTCGTTCACGTCGTAGCGCGCCACCCGCGGCGGTTCGGCCTCCAGGCCGATGTACTTCTGCAGATCGAGATCGGTCACAGCACACTCCCATCCAGTTGTCGCACATCCAGATTCCATTCCTGCAACAGATCCAGGCTGACCAAGACCTGCCCGGTCACGTCCTCGTCACAGTCGCACAGGGCAACCGTGGCCTCCACCATCTGTTCCATCGTTTCCATCGCGTCGCGGTAGTCGTCGCCGATCAGGCTGACCGCACCCTCGGTGGCGACCCCGAAGCGGGGGGTCACCGCGTTCACCCGGATGCCGGTACCGTGCAGTTCGGCACCCAGCCCGTTGGTGAGCCGGTTCAGCGCCGCCTTGGAAGCGCCGTAGATGGTCATCTCGGTGCCCCGGGCGGTCAATTCGAAGGGTGGCCCGGGCCATTGTTTAGCGGTGCCGCTGGTCAGGTTGACGATCCACCCCGCACCGCGTTCGCGCATCCCGGAGAGCACCTGCTGGGCCAGGTCCAGCGGGGCGTGCACATTGGCCTCGAAGATCACCCGGCGGCGGCGCAGCGGAAAGTCGGCCATCGGGGCGTAGATCGCGGCCGCGGCGTTGTTCACCAGGGTGTCGATCGGGCCGCCCAGGGCCCCGGCGGCCCGGTCGATCAGGTCGGCGCGCGATTCCTCGTCGGTCAGGTCGACGGCCAGCGGGACGACCGTGGTGCCGTACCCGGCGAGCCGGTCGGCGACCTCGCGCAGGCTGCCGGGCTGGGCGCTCGCCCCGGGTTCCAGGGTGCGGCCGACGATCACCACGTCGGCTCCCTCGGCGGCCAGCCGTTCGGCGATCCCGACCCCGATGCCCCGGCTGGCGCCGGTGACCAGGGCGCGTCGGCCGGTGAATCTTTTCGTCATTGCTTCTCCCCCGCTCCGCCGTACTTCTGCCAGTCGTCCGGGTCGTGGCAGATCCACACCCCGGCGTCGGTGACTCGTTCGAGGTGCGCGATCTTGCGCAGCGTCCGGCGGGCGGTCACGGTGTCGTGATCGCCGTGGTAGTGCAGTTCGGACGCATACCCGGCGCGGGTGTGGATCGCATCCCCGGTGAGGATGTAGGTGTTCTTCGGCAGCCGCACCAGGGCACCCAGGGAGCCGGGGGTGTGGCCGGGCAGGTGCAGGACGGTGACCGTCCCGTCCCCGAAGACGTCGTGGTCGCAGGGCAGCACCTGCCATTGGATTCCGTGTCGGTCGTCGAACTCGTCGCGGTGGAACCAGCCGGTGCAGAACTTCTCCGGCGCACGGGCGTATTCGAGTTCGCCCTCACCGATGAAGGTGGTGGCGTGCGGAAACTGTTTGAGTGCCCCGGCGTGGTCGAAGTGCAGGTGAGAGGCGATCACGACCTTCACGTCGTCGAGGCCGAAGCCGAGTTCGCCCAGGTGCGCCTCGATGGTGTGTTCCTCGCGGAAGTCCATGTTGAGTTTCTCGGCCATCGCGCCGTAACCGCCGATCGGGTCGCCGGCGTGGTCGGGGTTCAGCCCGGCGTCGAACAGCACCAGCCCGTCGGGGTGTTCGATCAGGTAGGTGGGGGTCGGCATCCGGGGGGCGGCGTCGCGGCCGTACAGCTCGATCTGGCCCGGGCTCTGGAAGGTGGCCGGACGCATCGCCCACATCCGCAGGTCGGTCATCGGGCAGCACCGGCCTCGGGTTGGGGCAGGTGGTTGGCCCGTCCGTTGGCTCGGAAGGCGTCGCGGAATTCGGTGCGCTGCTGGTCGGTCAGCGGCCGGTAGGGGCTGGTGCGGGTCGGCGCGTACCAGACCTCGGGCGCCTCCCAGGCGACCTGCCGCAGCGGCGCCTTGTTGATCTTGCCGCTGCCGGTGATCGGCACCTCGTCGACGATCCGGACGAAGGTGGGTCGCCACTTCGAGCCCAGGTCGGGCTGCTCGGCCAGGAAGTCGGCGAAGGCCTCGGCGTCGAAGACGGCGCCGGGTTTCAGGGTGACGACCGCCATCACCTGGTCACCGGTGTTCGGGTCGGCGACCGCCAGCACGTGGGCGCCGGAGAAGGCGGGGAAACGTACCAGGATCCGTTCGATCGCGGCGGCGCCGAAGTTCTCCCCGTCCACCCGGAGCCAGTCGGTGGAGCGGCCGGCGAAGTAGAAGTAGCCGTCGGCGTCGCGGTAGCCGAGGTCACCGGTCCAGAAGTCCGCGCCGTCGAAGCGGAGTCGGTCGGCCATCGCGTCCGGGTTCTTGTAGTAACCCTCGAAGGACGGGCCGCGGCCCAGGGCCACCAGTTCACCGGTGGCCTCCCCGGCGTTCAGCAGCACCCCGTCGGCGTCGAAGATCGCCCGCGGGCATTCCAGGCCGGTGTCGGGATCGCGCACCTCGACCTCCACCCCGGCGGCGGGCAGCCCGAGGGCGTTGTCGGGTGACCCGGGCACCGGGGTGATCCGCAGCACCCCCTCGCTGGCGCCGTACCCCTCGCGGACGTCCTCGCAGCCGAAGCGTTCACGGAACAGTCGCACCTCGGCCGGGGAGGCCTCGGACCCGAACACCACCTCCAGCGCGTTGTCCCGCTCGATCGGCGCGGCCGGCTGGTTGAGCACGTAGCTGAGCATTCGGCCGACGTAGTTGAAGAAGGTGATCCGGTGCTCGTGCAGGTCGGCGGCGAACCGGCTGGCCGAGAACTTGCGCACCATCACCACGGTGGCGCCGACGTTGGCCGCGGTGGCCAGGCACATCATGATCGCGTGGCCGTGGAACAGCGGCAGCGACATGTAGACCATCGAATCGCGGTGGATGCCGATCCGCTCCGACATGCTGTCGGTCAGCCCACCGAGGCGGCCCTGCGAGCAGATCACCGCCTTGGGGGCACCGGTCGAACCGGAGCTGAACAACAACAGCAGCAGGTCGTCGGCCGCCGGGTCGACCTCGGGCAGGTCGGCGTCGCGGTGGGCCCGCAGCAGTTCGGCGTAGTGCTCGGTGTCCACATTGAGCAGGTGCTCGGTGGGGATGCCGAGAGAAATCGCGGCGAGCTCGTCGAGGTAGTGGTTCTCGGTGATGATCAGATCGCACTCGGCGTGGGCGATGTCGAGTTCGAGTTCCGCGCCGCGGCGGGTCGGGTTGATGCCGACCACCACGTCGCCGTTGAGCGCCGCACCGAGCAGCCAGAAAACGAAGTCGGGCACGTTCTGCATCAGGATGCCGACGTGGGTGCGCGGGCCGTATCCGTCGGCCGACCGGTCGTGGATCGGGGTGAAGGTGCGCAGCAGGGACGCCCGGACGCAGGCCTCGCGCACCACCTCGTCCCAGGTCCAGCTTCGGCCCTCGAAGCGCAATCCCTCGTGCGTATCACCGACCCGCCCGCGGACGACCTGCGCGAAGGTTCTCATCCCCACCCCGTTCGCTTCCTCTGACAGCTAGTTGAACAAATGTTTGGTCTCACGCTAGGGGACGCTAGGGTGAGGGTCAACGACAGGTTCCAGCGAGGAGGCCCGGTGCCACTTCCCGATCGCCGTGCCGAGGTGCTCGCCATCGCGGCCGAGCTCTTCGCCCGCAAGGGCGTGCCGGGCACGTCCATGCGCGACCTCGGGGAGGCCACCGGGCTGCACCCGGGCAGCCTGTACCACTACTTCCGCTCCAAGGAAGAGCTGATCGGCACCATCCTCGATCAGTTGATGAGCGACGTGCAGGCCCGGTTCGCCGCGGCCGCCGCCCACAGCCACACGCCCCTGGAACGGATCACCAACCTGATTCGGGTCACCCTGAACGTGATCGACACCCACCCGCACGCCACCGCGATCTACCAGAACGACCGCCGCTACCTGCGCGACCGACAGATGCTGGTGCAGATCGACGAGGCCTCCCGCCGGATCCGCCACTACTGGCTGGATGCCCTGGCCGAGGGGGCGAGCGACGGCAGCATCCGCGCCGACGTGCCGGGCATCTTCATCTACCGCACCATTCGCGACGCCCTGTGGGCCAGCGCCCGGTGGCCCGAACGCGCCGACCACGACCCGGGCGAGTTCACCGAGTGGATGTGCCGGCTGCTGTTGGCCGGAATCGTGCCGGCCGACCCCGCCGCGGCGGCCGATGTGGCAGGCTATCGGGGTGTCCCGAGCTGACTACCGCGCAACCCTGGCCAAGCGCCGCAGCGATGTGGCGACCATGTTCGACGGGGTCGCCCAGCGCTACGACCTGATGAACGAGCTGCTCTCCTTCGGTCAGGCCAACCGGTGGCGCCCGAAAGTGGTGGACGCGATCGACCCGAAACCGGGTGAGCTGATTCTGGATCTGGCCGCCGGCACCGGCACCTCGTCGCGGCCGATCGCCGACCGGGGGGCGACCGTGGTGCCCACCGACCTGTCGCTGGGCATGTTGCGGGTCGGCAAACAACGCCAACCCGACCTGGATTTCATCGCCGGCGACGCGCTGCGGCTGCCCTTCGCCGACGACTCCTTCGATGCGGTGACGATCTCCTTCGGCATCCGCAATGTCGAGGACACCGAAGCGGCCCTGATCGAGTTGCGCCGCATCACCCGTCCCGGCGGACGGCTGGTGATCTGCGAGTTCTCCACCCCGACCTGGGGCCCCTTCCGCACCGTCTACCAGAACTACCTGATGGCCGCATTGCCGACCGTGGCGCGGGCCGCCTCGTCCAACCCGACCGCCTACGTCTACCTGGCCGAATCGATCCGGGCCTGGCCCGATCAGCCCCGGCTGGCCGGCATGCTCACCGACGCCGGCTGGCGTTCGGTGCAGTGGCGCAACCTCAGTGGCGGCATCGTGGCCGTGCACCGCGGCCGGGCCTGAGCGGGAGCCTGCCGTCGTCCGATGCGTTTCTTCCTGGACTCCTACGCCGCGCGCAGTTGCGCGGTGAAGACCCACAATCACTTCAACCCGTTGGTGGACCTGCCGGTCGGTGAGGACGACCCGGCCCTGAACGAGCTGTTCGAGGGCGGTCTGGCCTACGAGGAGCAGGTGCTGAGCCGGTTGGTGACCGAGTTCACCGGCACCGTGGTCGACCTGCGCCCGATACAGGACGAGCCCGTACCGGTGCAGACCGACGCCACCCTGGCCGCCCTGGCCGAGGGGGTCGAGGTGATCATCGGCGGGTTGTTACCGGCCGACCCGCTGGGCCACCGGACGGGCCGGCCCGATCTGTTGGTGCGCGGGCTGGGCACCGGTGATCGGCCGGGCTACCACCCGGTGGAGGTCAAGTTCCACAAGGTGCACGAACGCCGCAAGTCCGGCCGCAACAGCACCTGGGTGCTGCCCTGTTCACCGGCCACCAATCCCCGTCCCGGGGTGGCCCAACCGGTCGACGACGTGGTGTTCCGCACCAGCCGGGAGGCCGACCTGTTGCAGGTGGCGCACTACTGGCGGTTGCTGGAGGCGTCCGGCTACGCCGCCTCCGGGCGACCCACCGCGGGGGTGCTGGGCACCGATGACGTGCTGCGGCCCGACAGCGACGAACCGGTGCGGGTGGTGACCTGGGTCGACCTCGAGGAGCCGTTCCTGCGCACGTTTTCGCGATCGGCCGAGTCGGGCTGGACGAAACGCTCGGTGTTGGAGCGCTACGACCACGAGCACGGTTTCCGGGTGCAGGTGGCCCGCAACGCGCTGGCCCAGGGTCGGGTCACCCCACCGGCCCCGCTGGTGCACCCGATCGTGGTGAAGGAATGCCGCACCTGCCCCTGGTGGGCGCACTGTCGGCCGATGCTGGACGACGACGACATCTCGCTGCGGATCGACCGCTCCCCCCTGGACGTGCGGGAGATCGGCGCCCTGCGCCAACTCGGCATCCGCACGATCACCGACCTGGCCGGGGTGAACCCGGACGACCTGCTGCCCCGGTACCTGCCGGAGGTGTCGCACAAGGATCAGGCCGAATCCCGGTTGCGGTTGGCGATCCGCCGGGCCGATCTGCTGGTGCGCGGGGTCACCCTGGAACGACTCGACACCGCACCGGTCGACCTGCCGCCGGTCGATCTGGAAATCGACTTCGACATCGAAACCTCCAGCGACGACCGGGTCTACCTGTGGGGTTTCCTGGTCACCGACCGGCGGGCCGGCGGCGAACCGGAGTACGTCCACCTGTCGGCCTGGGAGGACCTGGACGACGACTCCGAGGCCGAGCTCGCGCACCGGGCGGCCCGCTGGCTGCTGGCCCGGCTGCACGGGGACGCCTCGGTGCGGGTCTACCACTACTCGAACTTCGAGGCGGTGCGGTTGCGGCAGTTGGCCGCCCGCACCGGTGACCCGGTGCTGACCGAACTGTGTGACCACATCGAGTCGCACTTCGTCGACCTCTACGCGGTGGTGCGGGGCCAGTGGTTCGGCACCAACGGGTTGGGGTTGAAGATCCTGGCCGCCGAGGGGCCCGGGTTCCAATGGCGGGACGACGCCCCCGGCGGGTTGAACTCGCAGACCTGGTTCGACGAGGCCTCGCACGCCGACGACCCGGTGTTGCGGGAGCAGGCCCGGGTGCGGGTGTTGGAGTACAACGAGGACGACGTGCGCGCCACCCATGCGGTGCGCGCCTGGTTGCGCGCCGAGAGCTGAGGTCAGCCCCGGGCCAGCCCGCCCAGGTGTGCGGCGAGGTCGCGGCGCTGGTCGCGGCGCAGCGGTACCTCGATCAGCTCGGTGCCCGAGGGGTCGGCGGCGAGTGCCGCGGTGAGGCCGTCGGCGGTGGTTTCGCGCCGGTATGCCCACCCGTAGGCGGCGGCCAACCCGGCCAGGTCGACCCGGTGCGGGGTGGCGAAGGTGCGTTCGAAGACCGCCGCGTGGGCCGGGTCGCCCTGTTCCAGGGTGTGGAAGATCGATCCGCCGTCGTCGTTGCCGATCACCAACCGCAGGTCGGGGCGGGGTTCGTCCGGGCCGATCAGCAACCCCCCGGCATCGTGCAGCGCGGTCACGTCACCGAGCAGGGCGGTGGTCGGCCGGCCGGTGCCCAGGGCGATACCGGCGGCGGTCGAGATCGTCCCGTCGATGCCGGCCAGGCCTCGGTTGGCCCAGACGTCGGCGGGGTGCTCGGCGACCGGGGCCAGGTCGGCGTCGCGGATCAACTGGGAGGCGCCCAACACCAGGTTGCCGCGGCTGTGGGCGATCACCAGGGCGGCGAGGGTGTGGCCGTCCAGGTGGTCGAGGCCGGTCACGTGCTCGGTGATCGCGGCGCCGAGGTGGCGGTCGGCGGCGGTCCAGGCGTCGTCCCAGGCGGGGTCGGCCGGTTCGAGGTCGACCGCGGGCACGACCCGGCTGACCCGATGACCGGGGTCGATCCAGTCGCCGCGGGTGTTCACCATGATCAGTTCGATGTCGCCGCGGGCGAGCAGAGTGCTGACCGGCCGGGACAGGGTCGGGCGGCCGATCACCACGACACGTTCGATCCGTCGGCCCAGGTCGGTGCCGAGCACCAGCCGGTAGGCCGCGATCGCCCCGGGCCGGCGGGCGTTGCCGGACGGTTCGGCGAGCACCGGAATCCGGGCGGCCCGGGCGGCGGCATGGGCGGCCCGTCCGGTGGCCGGGTCGGTGTCGCCGACCAGCAGCACGGTGCGCGGGCCGGCCGGAACCGGTTCGGCGGTCGCTGCCGGCGGGGCGCTGATCGACACGTCGGGTCGTGGGTCGGGCGTCCACGCGTCGGTGGGCACCAGCGGGGTGGCGAACCCGACATTGCAGTGCACCGGGCCGGGGTCGGCACCGACCCGTCCGGTGGCGCGGGCCAGCAGCCGGTGCACCTGGTGGGTGACGGTGCCCGCATCCCCCACCCCGGTCTCCAACCGGGTGTCGGCGCGGACGAAATCACCAAAGGCGCGATCGTGCCGGGTGGCCTGGTTCACCCCGGCGTCGAGGTGATCCAGCGGCCGGTCGGCGGTCAACAGCATCAGTGGGATGCCGGCGTGGGCGGCCTCCCAGACCGCGGGGGTCAGGTTGGCCACCGCGGTGCCGGAGGTGGTGACCACCGGCACCGGACGTCCGGTGGCCTTGGCCAGGCCGAGGGCGAGGAAGGCGGCGTCCCGTTCGTCGATGCGCACATGCAGCCGCAGCAGGTGGTGTGCGTCGGCGGTGTGCAGGGCGAAGGCGAAGGGGGCGTTGCGGGAGCCGGGGGCGAGCACCGCGTCGCGCAACCCGGCACCGATCAGGGTCTCGACCACGGCGCGGGCGAGTTCGGTGGCGTTCATCGCGACCCCCGTTCGGCGAGGGCTTCGGTGTCGATCAGCCGTTGCCGCCACCAGTCGTAGCGTTCCGGTGGGGCTTCGGCCCCGGCCAGGTCGTCCGCGGTGACCTCGGGGCGGCGCACCGGCAGGTGGCCGTCCACCGGCACCAGCGCGTCGGCGGTGAGGTCGTCGACGAAGAGGTTGCTGGTGGCCAGCCCGCAGGCGAACGGCAGGTCGGGCAGGGCGGCGGCCAGAGCCACCCCGGCGGCGAGCCCGATGGAGGATTCCAGGGCGCTGGAGACCACCACCGGTAGGCCCAGGGTGTCGGCGAGTTCCAGGCAGCGGCGCACCCCACCGAGGGGTTGCACCTTGAGTACGGCGATGTCGGCGGCGTCGAGGGCAACGACCCGTTCGGGGTCGCCGGAGCGGCGGATCGATTCGTCGGCGGCGATCGGCACGTCGATGCCGGCCGCGGCGAGCCGGCGGCGCAGTTCGGCGAGTTCCTCGACGGTGGCGCAGGGTTGTTCGACGTATTCCAGGTCGAGCCGGCGCATCGCCCGGATCGCGTCCATCGCCCGGTCGACGCTCCAGGCCCCGTTGGCGTCCACCCGCACCCGGCCGCCGGGGCCGAGCCCGTCCCGGGCCGCTTCGACCCGGGCCTGATCCTCGGCCAGGGTGGCGCGCGGGTCGGCCACCTTCACCTTGGCGGTGTGGCACCCGGATCGGGCCGCGGTGTCGTGGGCGACCTGCGGGGTGACCACCGGGATGATCACGTTCACCGGCACCCGGTCGCGTACCGGCTCGGGCCATCCCTCGAAGGCGGCCTCCCGGGCCGACGCCAGCCAGGGGCTGATCTCGGGGCCGGAGTAGTCGAGGAAGGGGCTCCATTCACCCCAGCCGGCCGGGCCCTCGACGACCAGGCCCTCCCGCACCAGGATGCCGCGGAATTGGGTGTGCAGGGCCAACCGGAAAACCCGGAACGGGAGCTGCTGTACGAGTTCGGCGGCGTGCGGCATGGGGCTTAGCCTAGGGCCGTGACCCAGCAGTCCTCGCGCAGCCGGCCCGATCCGGGCCCGCACCTGATCGATGCGGGCGACCCGTTCGTGGTGGCCGAGGCGTTGCGTGCCGTCCTGGCCGGCACCGGCCCGGCGATCGCACCGCTGCCCACCGACCCCGCCGAGCGGGACCGCACCCGGGCGATGTGCGCGGTCGATCAGCCGTTGGAGGCCGACGTTGCCGTGGTGGTGGCCACCTCGGGGTCGACCGGCCATCCGAAGGGGGTGCTGTTGTCGGCGACGGCGATCAGCACCGGGGTGGAGGCCACCCATCGGGCCCTGGGTGGCCCGGGGGCCTGGCATCTGGCGGTGCCGGCGCATTACGTGGCCGGGTTGATGGTGATCGCCCGGGCGGTGGTGGCCGGCACCGAACTCGTACCGGTTGCCGGTGACCTCGACGACCTGCGGGCCCGTCCGGGGGTGCGGAACTATCTGTCCCTGGTGCCGACCCAGTTGCGTCGGGCCGCGCGGCGACCCGACCTGGTGCAGCGGCTGGCCGACTTCGACGCGTTGCTGATCGGTGGCGCCGCCTGCACGCCCGAGGAGTTGGTCTGGTGGGCCGACCACGGGGTGCGGATCGTCACCACCTACGGCATGAGCGAGACCAGCGGCGGTTGCGTCTACGACGGTGTCCCGCTGCCCGGGGTGCAGGTCGATCTCGATGCGGCCGGGCGGGTGACGATCAGCGGGGACGTGGTGTTCACCGGGTACCGACTGCGCCCGGATCTGACCGCCGAGGTGTTGCGGGTCGAGGACGGCCGCCGCCGGCTGCTGACCCGCGATCGTGCCGAATGGGTGGACGGCCGGCTGCGGATCCTGGGCCGGATCGACGACGTGATCATCAGAGGCGGCATCAACGTCGACCTGGCCGAGGTCGAACGGGTCGCCCAACGGGTGCTGGACGACCCGTCGGTGGTGGCACTCGGTGTTCCCGACCCCGAATGGGGCACGGTCGTCGCCCTGTTCGCCGAGCACCTGCCGTCCCTGACCGAGGTACGCGACGCGCTGGCCGGCGACCTGCCCCGGGTGGCGCTGCCCCGCACAATCGGACGCGGCACCCCACCGCTGACCTCCGGTGGTAAAATCGACCGGCAGGACATCATTCGGCGCTGGGCCGACTTTTCCGGAGGGGAGCGGCCGTGAGCCAGTTGGGGGCCTGGGTCGAGGGGGCCCGGTTGCGTACCCTGCCCGCGGCCGTGGCACCGGTGTTCGCCGGGGCCGGCGCGGCCTGGTGGGCCGGCGGTTTCGATCTCGGCAAGGCCCTGCTGTGTGCGGTGGTGGCGCTGGCCCTGCAGGTCGGGGTGAACTTCGCCAACGACTACTCCGACGGCATCCGCGGCACCGACGACGAGCGGCGGGTCGGCCCGCAACGGCTGGTCGGGTCGGGGGCGGCCAGCCCCCGGGTGGTGAAGCTCGCGGCTTTCGGCTGCTTCGCCCTGGCCGGCCTGGCGGGCCTGGGGTTGACCTGGTGGACGGGGCACTGGTGGCTGCTCGGGGTGGGGGCGGTGGCCATTCTGGCGGCCTGGTTCTACACCGGCGGCCCGAAACCGTACGGGTACCTGGGCCTGGGTGAGGTGTTCGTCTTCATCTTCTTCGGGTTGGTCGCGGTCAACGGCACCACCTTCGTGATGATCGATCGGATCTCCTGGCCGAGTTGGTGGGCCTCGATCGCGATCGGCAGTTTCGCCTGCGCCATCCTGGTCGCCAACAACCTGCGCGACATCGTCGGTGATCGGCAGGTCGGCAAGCACACCCTGGCCACCCGGCTGGGTGACCGCGGCACCCGGTTCTTCTTCATCGGTCTGCTGGTGATCGCCGCCGGTGGAGTGGTGGCGGTGGCGTTGTCGAGTACCGTCTGGGCCCTGTTCGGGTTGTTCTTCGTACCGGTGGTGCTCGGCCCCGTCCGGGCGTTGGCCCGCGGCGCGGACGGGTTGGCGCTGATCGCGGTGCTCAAGGCCACCGGGATCGCCGAACTGGTGTGCGGTCTGGGGTTGTTCCTCGGGTTCGTGATCGGCGCGGCCTGAATCGGTGCGGCGACGCGGGTAGCATGCAGACATGGTCCGCTATCTGCCGGTGATCCTGATCGCCCTGTTGATGATCTACTGCGTGGTCGAGATCGCGCAGGCGAACGGTCAGCAGGTGCGGGTGCTGCCGAAGTGGGCATGGTTCGTGGCCGTGGTGCTGTTGCCGCTGGCCGGTTGTCTGGCCTGGCTGTTCTTCGGTCGTCCGGTCAGTGGCCCGGGCCGGCAACCCCCGCCGCGCCAACCACCGCGGGCCCCCGACGATGACCCGGATTTCCTGCGCAGTCTCTGAAAGCGCTCACTGAACGGACCAGAACCGACCACCGGGAAGAAAACCTGCTGAACTGCGGAGAACATTTTCTTCTCCGGAGGTTCAACATGTTTCGTTCTCCCGCACGGCGCGGGTTCGGGCGTGCCCGTACCGCCGTGGTCGCGACAACACTCGCGGTGGTGTTGACCCTGGGTGCCTGCGCCCAGCGCGGCTCCGACCCCGACGGCGGCTCCGACCCGGGTGACGGCAACGGTACCGGCACCGCCGGCCTGGATCCGGCCCTGGAACCCGGCCTCTACCCCACCGAGGGTGGTGGCGAACCGGTCGCGGGCGGCACCCTGACCTACGCCGCCCAGGGCGAGGCCCGCAGCCTCGACCCGACCGTCACCATCGCCGCCGGGTCCACCGGTGGTAGCCAGTTGTTGGCGGTGTACGACCAACTCGTGCGCTTCGACGTGGAGTCCGGTGAGTTCGTCCCGCAGTTGGCCGAGAGTGTCGAGCCCAACGACGACTACACCCAGTGGACGGTGACCCTGCGCGAGAACGTGAACTTCAGCGACGGCACCCCGTTGGACGCCGACGCGGTGGTGGGCAGTGTCGAGTACTTCTTCGAGAACCGCGGCTACGATTCCGCGCTGATCGGCCCCATCTGGGAGGGCATCACCAAGGTCGACGACCGCACCGTGCGGTTCGATCTGAGTGCGCCCTGGACGACCTTCTCGACCATGCTGGCGCGTGGCCCGGGCCTGATCGTCGCACCGGCCGCGATCGCGAACGGCCCCGAGAACTTCACCCCGATCGGTGCCGGCCCCTTCGTCCTCGAGAGTTACTCCCCGCAGGAGGAACTCGTCCTGGCGGCCAACCCCGACTACTGGGCCGGTGCACCGCACATCGACAAACTGCGGGTGATCTGGCTGGGCGCGGACGAAACCAAGGTGGACGCCCTCAAGCAGGGCAACGTCCATGCGGCCTACCTCCGCTCCGGGCCGCTGACCAAGGAGATGCGCCAGGACGGCCAGCCCGGCTACCTGGGTACGACCAACTTCGGCCACATGGTCAAGATGAACTCCGGCGAGGGTCGACCGGCCAACGATCCGCGGGTCCGCCGCGCGATGGCCTTGGCGGTTGATCCGCAGGTGTTCTGGGACCGCACCTACGAGGGTGCCGGGCTGGCGAGCAAGTCGGTGTTCTCCGAGGTGTCGATCTGGGACAACGACATCGAGCCGATCCCGACCGACCCCGAGGAAGCCACCCGATTGCTCGAGGAGGCCAAGGCCGACGGCTTCGACGGTCGGGTGGAGATTCTGGCCACCCAATCCCCCTCGGCGCGCGACGCCAGCCTCGCGGTGACCGCGATGTTGGAGGCGGTCGGTTTCGAGGTCACCACCACCACGATCAACAGCACCGCCGATTACATCCAGCGGGCCTACATCGAGGCCGATTACGACATCACCATCGGTGGCGACTCGATGCTGGACGAGGATCCGTACGTCAGCCTGGCGTTCACCGTGCACGGCAAGTCGGTGTCCAACGCGATCGGGTACGACGACGAGGAAATGAACGGCCTGATCGACGAGCTGCGCGGCACCCCGCCGGCCGACCGCCAGGAGGTGCTGGACCGGATCGAGGAGCGGTTCCAGGAGGAGACCCCCAACATCCTGTTGGGCCCCTCGACCACCTTCATGGCTTGGGGCAAGAACGTCCACGGGGTGCGCCCCAGCCACGAACACCAACTGGATTTCAGCCAAGCCTGGATCGAGAACTGAGGAATGGGAGACAACAACATAATTGACGCCGATCGTTACGGCCCGTGGGCCGTCATTGCCGGTGGCTCCGAGGGAGTCGGCGCCGAGATGGCGGTGCAACTGGCCGAGGCGGGGATCAACTCCGTCCTGGTGGCCCGCAAGCCCGAGCCGCTGGAGGCCACCGCCGAGCGGGTACGTGCCGCCGGCGCCGAGGCACGTACGATCTCGCTCGACCTGACCGCCGAGGATGCGGTGGCCCGGGTGCGCGAGCAGACCGATGACCTCGACGTCGGCCTGTTCATCTACAACGCCGGGGCGAACACCTACGGCCACGAGTTCGCCACCTGTGACCTGGATGCCTTCCAGCCGCTGATCAACCTCAACGTGGGAGCGATGTTGCGGTTCACCCGGCACTTCTCCGAACTGCTCGCCGAACGCGGCCGCGGCGGCATCATGCTGGTCGGTTCGATGTCCGGTTACGTCGGGATGGCCAAGATCGCGGTGTACTCCGCAGTCAAGGCCTTCGTCCGGTTGTTCGCCGAGGGTCTGTGGATGGAGATGCGGGAGAAGGGCGTGGACGTGGTCGAGTTCGTGCTGGGCCTGACCCGTACCCCGGCGATGGAGCGCGCCGGGTTGAACCTCGACGGCCCGAACGTCAACGAGCCCGACGACATGGCCCGCGAGGGCCTGGCGAACCTCGCCAACGGCCCGGTGTATGTGGCCTCGACCTGCCAGGCGCAGATCGAACACCTCAGCGGCACCGACCGCGCCGCGATCGTGGAGCAGTTCAACGCCGGGGCGGCCGCGATGCACCCCGAGGACAATTGATCGCACCCCGCACAACACCGCACCACGAACGAAGCGAGCGGGTCACCCAGGTGGGTGGCCCGCTCGCTTCGTGTTCGTCGTGACTAGTTCTGCTCGGTGACCGTGCCGGTCACCACCTCACCGTCGTCGCCCTTGCCGGCGTCGCTGGAGTACTTGTCCATCAGCTTGGTCAGGTCGATGCCGGTGGTGTTCTTGATCAGCTCGACCGACTGGACGATGTTGTTGGTCACCTGCCGCGGCACCTCGGAGGCACCGTCGGTGGACACCACGGTCAGCTTGTCGATCGCCGACATCGGGGCCGACACCTCGCGGGCGACCTGCGGCAGCACGTCCACCAGCATCTGCAGCACCGCGGCCTCGTTGTATCGGGCGAAGGCGTCGGCGCGCTTGTCCATCGCCTCGGCCTCGGCCTGACCCTTGGCCAGGATCGCGGCGGCTTCGGCGTCACCCTCGGCCCGGACGGCCTCGGCTTCGGCGACACGGCGAGCCTTCTCGGCCTCACCGCGCTTGGCACCCTCGATGGCTTCGGCCTCGGCCAGCGCGGTACGCCGCGACTTGTCACCCTCACCGGTCAGGCGAGCGGTTTCGGCGTCACCCTGGGCCTTGGCGATCGAGGCGGCCTTGCGGGCCTCGGCCTCGAAGATCTCGGAGTTGCGGCGGGCCTCGGCCTCGGTCTCCATCTGGTACCGGGCGGCGTCGGCGGGCTTGCGCACCTCGGTGTCGAGCTGGCGATCCTTCAGCGCCGCCTGGCGCACCGCGACCTTCTCCTGCTCGGTCAGGATCGCCTGATCCCGGTCGGCCTGGGCCAGCGGGCCGGACGCGGCGGCCTGGGCGGACGCGGCATCGGTTTCGGCCTTGATCTCGGCCTGCTTCAGCATCAGCGTCCGCTCGGAGATCGCGATCTCCTGCTCGGCGGCGATCCGGGCCTGCTCGGCGTTCTGCCGGGCGCTGGCCTCGGCGATCGCGGCGGTCTGACCGATGCGGGCGGCCTCGGGGCGACCCAGGTCGGACAGGTAGGTGCCGTCATCGGTGATGTCCTGAATTTGGAAGGTGTCCAGCACCAGTCCCTGACCGGTCAGCGAGGCCTCGGCCTCGTCGGCGACCCGCTGGGCGAAGGCGGCCCGGTCCCGAATGATCTGCTCCACCGACAGGCCACCGACGATCGACCGCAGCGAACCGGCGAGGGTTTCCTGGGTGAAGGACTCGATCTCGTCCTGCTGGGAGAGGAATCGCTGGGCGGCCGCCCGAATCGAATCCTCGTTGCCGCCGACCTTCACGATCGCAACACCGTCGAGGTTCAGCTTGATGCCCTGACCCGACACCGCGCCCCGGATCTGCACCATGATGCGACGGCTGGACAGGTCGAGAATGTGCAGTTTCTGGATGAACGGGACGACGAACACGCCACCGCCCATCACGACCTTCTGACCCGACAGGTCGGTCGTCACGTCCCCGGTTTCGGGGTTGGTGACCGGCTTACCCTTGCGGCCGGTGACGATGAACGCTTCGTTGGGGCCGGCAACTTTGTAGCGGGAGGTGATCAGCAGTACCAGCAGTACCAGCAGCACCACCAGACCGACAATGCCGATCAGGACTGGTGAAATCTCGGGCATAGGGCTCCTTCATTATCTCGTCACCGACAGGGACACTCTGCCAGAACGATGGGCTATCTCGGGCGTCACTCCAGGGCCGCGAACGGGTCGCGACCGTCCAGGGCGATCATCGGTTCCACCATCACCGAGGTCGGTGACAGCACCGTGGTGATCACCACCTCGGTACCCACCGGCACCGGTTCCAGGGCGCGGGCGTTCAGCCGGGTGATGTGGCCCCCGACGACCAGGTTGATCTCGCCGTAGCCCGATTGCGGGATCGGGTTCAGCACGGTGGCGACCTGACCGACCAGGGACCCGGTGCGGACGGTTCCGCCGTCGTTACCGGTACGCAGTTTGTTGGACAACCAGCCGACCAGGAAGGCCATCAGCAGGCCGCCGGCCACCCCGGCCGCGGTGGCGATGCCGGTGGAGTCGGTGGCGCTGAGGGTGATCGCGCCGACGAACCCGAGGGCGCCGAGAAACCCCGCGACCGCCCCACCGGAGAAGTAGCCGCCGCCGGGGCCCTCGAAGGCGTGCAGGAAGTCACCGATCTCACCGATCACCAGGAACAGCACCAGCAGAAGCACCCCGATGATGCCGAGCGCGATGAAGACCGTCATGAACCAAGGGTAGCGAGGTCGGGGAACCGGCGATTGTCGTCGCCGATCACATTCCGTACCGCCACCGAACCGCGTCGGCGTCGGTGCTGATCCGGCGGGCGGCGTGTTCGGCCCGCACCCATTCGGCCCAGGCCGTGATCTCGGCGCGACGGCGGTCGTCGTCCCAGCCGAGTTCGGCGCCGATCAGTTCGGCGACTTCGTCGGCGGCGGCGCGGCCGGAGTCACGTTCCTCGTGCGCCAACCGGACGCGGTGCCGCAGTACATCGGCCAGGGTCAGGGCCCCTTCGCTGCGTACCGCGAACACCACCTCGGCACGCAGATAGTCCGGCGCCTCGGTGAGCGGTTCGCCCAGGTGCGGGTCGTCCTCGATCAGGTCGACGATTCTGGCGATCTCGGTGCCGTAGCGACGACCCAGGTGTTCGGCGCGTTCGGGGGTCCAGCCCAGGCCGCGGCCCAGCCGTTCGGCCAGATTGGCGACCACCGACCAGGGCGCCGCCCCGACCAGCGGCAGGTCGGCGGTGACGCACGGTTGTTGGTCGGCCCGATCGCCCAACACGAAGTCGACCGCGTCGGCGGCCATCTGCCGGTAAGTGGTGAGTTTGCCGCCGGCGATCGCCGACATGCCCTCGGTGACCGGGGCGATCAGGTGCTCGCGGGAGATCTTGGCCGAGGATCGGGCGCTGACCGGTTGCACCAGGGGACGCAGGCCGGCGTAGACGCCGACGATGTCGTCACGGGTCAGGTTGCTGCTGAGCACCGCGTTGGCGTGGTCGAGGATGTACCCGATGTCGGTGCTGGTGGCCACCGGCTCGACCAGATCGTCCTCCTCCCAGGGGGTGTCGGTGGTGCCGATGATCCAGTGGGTGCGGGTCGGGATGATGAACAGCACCGACTTCTCGGTGCGCAGGAACAACCCGACCTCGCCGCGGATCCGGCTCCGGTCGAAGACTAGGTGAATGCCCTTGGAGGCGAGCACCTCCAGAGCCTCGGACGGGTTCGCCCCGGCGCGGCGTTCGACCTCCTCGGTCCACACCCCGGTGGCGGAGATGACGTGGGCGGCGCGCACCTCGCGTTCGGTGCCGTCCAGGCTGTCGCGCAGCCGGGCGCCGATCACCGCGCCGTCGTGGCGCAGCAGGTCGACCACCTCGGTGTGGGCGGCGGCCAGGGCGCCGTGGCCGACCGCGGTACGGATCAGCCCGATCACCAGCCGGGCATCGTCCACCGCGGCGTCGAAGAACCGGATCGCGCCGACCAGGTGGCCGGGGCGCACGTCGGGGAACAGTCGCAGCGCCGCCCGTTTCGACAGGTGCTGTTGGACGGGCAGTTGCCCGCCCCGGGTGCGCGAGATCAGGTCGTAGAGGCCGACGCCGACCGCGGAGTAGGCCCGTTCGATCACCGGGGTGCGCAGCGGCCACAGGAAGGGTTGCGGTTGCACCAGGTGCGGGGCGATCACATCCAGCAACCGGCCGCGTTCCCGCAGCGCCTCGGCGACCAGTTCAACGTCCAGTTGGTACAGGTAGCGCAGCCCCCCGTGCACCAGGCGGCTCGATCGCGACGAGGTGCCGGCCGACCAGTCCTGCATGTCGACCACCGCGGTGCGCAGGCCCCGGGTGGCGGCGTCCAGGGCGATGCCGGCGCCGGTGACGCCACCGCCGATCACGAGCAGGTCGACCCCGTCGCTGGTCATCGTGTGCAGCGCGGCGGTACGGCCGGCGGCGGTGAGATCGGACGCGGTGTTGGGCTGACTGATCACCCGTCCAGCCTATGCCCGGTCTTTCTCGTCGGCGAAGAGCCATCGGGCTCGAGGTTTGATCAGCGGACGAACCAGCCGGGCCACCGGGATGGAACCCAGCACGAAGGCCATCAGCACGCTGAGGGCGAGCAGCACCGGCACCTGCCATTCGGCGATGTTCTCGGTCGGCAGCAGACCCAGATGGCGTCCGATCCGGATCAATGCGCCGTGCAGCAGATAGATGGTGAACCCGTTCGACCCGGCGGTGCTGATCAGCGGCAGCCGGCGCCGCGGGGTGATGTGCAGCATCGCCACCGCCAGCACGATGCCGGTGGCGATCACCGCCAGGCGGGTACCCATCGAGTGCAGGGTCGGGAGAGTGCCGGGGGCGTACTCGAGGTTCATCGTCAACTCGCCCAGCCCGAAGGGGGTGAGCCGCAGCAGCAGGGTCAGCGCCACGACCGAGAGAGCGATCACGCCGACGGCCAGGGCGGCACTGCGGCGGGTGCGTTGCCGCAGCCGGGCCAGGTGTGGGCGCAGTTTCCAGCCGACCACGAAGAACGGGAAATGGGCGATGATCGGGGCCAGCGCCCAGTCGGCCTCGAAGAACTCCGGCAACCCGACCAGCACCGCGGCGATGGTGACCCACATCAGGGGTCGCCGCAGTCGGGCCACGTAGGGCAGGGCGACGCGCCAGAAGATCAGGCCGTAGAGAAACCACAAGGTGTAGACCGGCACCTCGGGCCTGAGGATCATCTTGTGCCCCACCCACTTGTCCAACAGCAGGTGGATCATCGTCATGATCACCAACGGCAACAGCACCGACCGCACCAGCGCCCGGAAATCGCGATTGACCGGTTGGTCGCGGCTGAACACTCCGGCCAACATGCCGAACAGCGGCAACCGGATGCCCCAGGTCACCACCCAGAACCATTCGGCCACCCCGGATCTGGCCAGGTGCAGTTCGACCATGTGAATGGACACCACGAGGATCGCCGCGAGCAATCGTCCGTTGTCGATCCAGGGGTCGCGGGCAGCCGACGCGGCGGGGGTGGCCGCTGGATCTGGTCGGGAGGCCATATCGCTGGTGAGTGTACCGCTCCGCGTCCGCCGGACGCGGGAGGTTACCGGGCAATAACCACCGGCGTGCCCCGACGGTGTTGTTCACTGGAAGGCATGGCAACGATTGCGCGAGTACTGGCCGGGTTGAGCGTCGTGGCGTGGCTCGTGGCGGTGTTCACACCGCTGACCAGCAACGAGATCACCGGCGACACCCGGCTTGCCGATGTGGTCGCCGAGGCTCCGTGGGTGATCCCCTTCGCGGCGGTACCGGTTCTGGTGGCCGTACTGGTGGCCCTGACCCGTCCCCGGCTGCCGGTCGCGGTGCTGGCGATCGCGATCGGTGGCCTGTGCCTGACCATGATCCTGGCCATGCCGATGGGCGAGGTGTTGTGGGACGGCATGGACGACCAAGGCCGCCCGATCGGCGGGATGGAGACCGATGTGCGCAGCATCGGCTGGTTCGCTGCCCTGGCGGGTTCGCTGTTGCTGGCCGCGGCCGGAGCGGTGGCACTGCGTCCGGCCACGACGGCCGAACCTGCGAAATAATGTGGTATCCCCAACGGGATTCGAACCCGCGCTGCCGCCTTGAAAGGGCGGTGTCCTAGGCCGCTAGACGATGGGGACCCGACCCCGACTGTGTCGAGGCCGGGTCCTACCCTATCGCGAACTGTGCCCAACCCGCGAATCAATGCCGCACGGTGATGTGCACGTGATCCTTGTGGTTGGCGGTGTCGGATCCGCGGCCGGCCATGTAGCGCCAGTCCTCCTTGGATCGGGCGACACTCCAGATCCGCTGATTCCAGATGATGTACTCCACGTTCAGCCGGGAGGCGTTGGCCTTGGCCCACTCCGCGATCGAGGAGCCCAGGGACTGACCGGCCGAGGTGCGGTAGTTCGGAATCATGATGTCGACGGCCCGGCCGCTGGGGTGATCGGGCAGCGGGTCGGCCCGTACCCCGTAGTAGGTGGTGATGGTCGGGAACCGGGTGCGGCTCTCGGCCACGATGGCCGCGGCCGAGGGACGCAGCCCGCTCAGGCCCTGGGAATAGTCCTTGGCCGCGGGTGCCTTGGTGGCGAGGTAACCGCTGGTGACCCAGCGCACCGCCCCCTTGTAGATGACCTGGTCACGGCCGTCCTTGCTGACCCCGGTGATCTGCAGTGCCGCACCGGCGGGCAGGGTGGTCACCGTGGAGCCGCCGCGGGAGGCGGTGCGGATATTCAGCGCCACCGTGGCGTAGCGGGTGCCGGTGGCCGTCGGGGTGGAACTCGAGGCGGGTTTCGTGGTGGCCGACGACCCCGATCCGCTCAGGTAGCGCGAGCTGACCCACAGCTTGCGCCCCTGATGGGTGATCTCACGCCACTCCCCCGAACTGCGCCCGGTC